>NZ_JBTOLW010000043.1:0-20609 GCF_054552115.1 Pseudohaliea sp.
CGGCCCGCGTCGAGCGCACAGGGATGTGCTTGTAGCGTGTCCCGGGGCAGTTCGCCCGGGGCAGCCCCGTGCTAATAGCACCCTGCGGACCCGCGCGGCGAGGAGATAAGTGCAGACTGCGCAGGGGCGGTTTTGCCGGACACGGCATCCGCCTATACTGGCGGGTTTACGCTTCCCACTCCGGAACCCCCATGGACACGATCCAGGTACGCGGCGCGCGCACCCACAACCTGAAGAACATCGACCTCGACATCCCCCGGGACAAGCTGGTGGTCATCACCGGCCTGTCCGGCTCGGGGAAATCATCGCTCGCCTTCGACACCCTGTATGCGGAGGGCCAGCGCCGTTACGTCGAATCGCTGTCCACCTACGCGCGGCAATTCCTGTCCATGATGGAAAAGCCGGACATGGACCACATCGAGGGCCTGTCGCCGGCGATCTCGATCGAGCAGAAGTCCACCTCGCACAACCCCCGCTCCACCGTCGGTACCATCACCGAGATCTACGACTACCTGCGGCTCCTGTTCGCCCGCATCGGCGAACCGCGCTGCCCCACCCACGGAGCCAGCCTGCAGGCGCAAACCGTGAGCCAGATGGTCGATACCGTGCTGGCGATGCCCGAGGGCCGGCGCCTCATGCTGCTCGCGCCGGTCGTGCAGGACCGGAAGGGCGAGCACCTGCAGGTCTTCGAGGAACTGCGTGCGGCGGGCTTCGTGCGCGCCCGGGTGGACGGGCGGGTGGTCGACCTCGACGACGTGCCGGCGCTGGCCAAGAACCGCAAGCACCGCATCGAGGTCGTGGTGGACCGCTTCAAGGTGCGGCCGGACCTCGGCCTGCGTCTCGCCGAGTCCTTCGAGACCGCCCTCGGCCTTACGGACGGGATCGCCGCCGTGAGCGACATGGACGGCGAGGTGGCGGACGTCGTTTTCTCCGCGCGCTTCGCCTGCCCCGAGTGCGGGCACAGCATCAACGAGCTGGAGCCGCGGCTGTTCTCCTTCAACAACCCCGCCGGCGCCTGCCCCGACTGCGATGGGCTGGGCGTCAGGCAGTACTTCGACCCGGCACGGGTGATCCTGCACCCGGAGGCGAGCCTCGCGGAGGGCGCGATTCGCGGCTGGGACCGGCGCAACGTGTACTATTTCCACCTGCTCACCTCTCTCGCCGGACACTACGGCTTTGACATCGACACGCCCTTCGAGAAGCTGAAGAAGACGCATCGCGACATCATCCTGCACGGCAGCGGCGACGAGGAAGTCGCCTTTGCCTACATCAACGACCGCGGCACCGTGTTCAAGCGCACTCACCCCTTCGAGGGCATCCTGCCCAACATGGAGCGGCGCTACCGCGACACCGAGTCCCAGTCCGTGCGCGAGGACCTCGCCCGCTTCCTGTCCACGGCACCCTGCCCCGGCTGCCACGGCACCCGGCTGTGCGAGGACGCGCGGCACGTGTTCGTGGACGAGCGCACCCTGCCGAGCATCACGGGGATGCCCGTGGGCGAGGCCGCGGCCTACTTCGACCAGCTGGAGCTGAGCGGCCGCAACGCCGCCATCGCCGAAAAGATCTTCAAGGAGATCCGCGCCCGCTACCGGTTCCTGGTGGACGTCGGGCTCAACTACCTCACCCTCGACCGCAGCGCCGAGACCCTCTCCGGCGGCGAGGCGCAGCGCATCCGCCTCGCCTCGCAGATCGGCGCCGGGCTCGTCGGCGTCATGTACATCCTCGACGAACCCTCCATCGGCCTGCACCAGCGCGACAACGAGCGCCTGCTGAACACGCTCCGGCACCTCCGCGACCTGGGCAACACGGTGCTGGTGGTGGAACACGACGAGGACGCCATCCGCAGTGCCGACCACATCATCGACATCGGTCCAGGCGCCGGTGTCCACGGCGGCCGCATCGTGGCGGAAGGCCCCATCGACGCCATCGTCGCCAACGAGGGCTCGCTCACCGGCGCCTACCTGGCCGGCGAACGCCGCATCGAGGTGCCCGCCCGGCGGAGCAGGCCGGACCCGGCGCAGCAGGTGATCGTGCGCGGCGCCAGCGGCAACAACCTGCGGGATATCACCCTGGAACTCCCCGTCGGCCTGCTCACCTGCGTGACCGGCGTTTCCGGCTCCGGCAAGTCCACGCTCGTCAACGGCACCCTCCATCCGCTGGCGGCCACGGCGCTCAACGGGGCCACCAACCTCACGGCGGCGGCACATAAAAGCATCGAGGGCCTGGAGCATATCGACAAGTGCATCGATATCGACCAGAGCCCCATCGGCCGCACCCCGCGATCCAATCCGGCCACCTATACCGGGATCTTCACGCCGGTGCGCGAGCTCTTCGCCGGCACCCAGGAGGCGCGGTCCCGGGGCTACAAGCCCGGCCGCTTCAGCTTCAACGTCAAGGGCGGGCGCTGCGAAGCCTGCCAGGGCGATGGCGTCACCAAGGTGGAGATGCACTTCCTCCCGGACATCTACGTGCCCTGCGACGTCTGCAAGGGCAAGCGCTACAACCGGGAGACGCTGGACATCCGCTACAAGGGCAGGAACATCCACGAGGTGCTGGAGATGACCGTGGAGGACGCCCTCGAATTCTTCGAGCCGGTGCCGGCCATCGCGCGCAAGCTGCAGACGCTCATGGACGTGGGCCTTTCCTACATCCGCCTCGGCCAGGCCGCCACCACGCTCTCCGGCGGCGAAGCGCAACGGGTGAAACTGTCGCGGGAACTGTCCAAGCGCGACACGGGCCGGACGCTCTACATCCTCGACGAGCCGACCACGGGCCTCCACTTCGAGGACATCCGCCAGCTGCTGGCGGTGCTGCACCGGCTGCGCGACCACGGCAACACGGTGGTGATCATCGAGCACAATCTCGACGTCATCAAGACCGCCGACTGGCTCGTCGACCTCGGCCCGGAGGGCGGCAGCGGCGGCGGTGAGATCATCGCCACCGGCACCCCGGAGGAAGTGGCCGGCAACCCGGCCTCCCACACGGGCCGGTTCCTGGGGCCAATGCTCGGCATAAAGGCACCGCCAGCCTCGGCGAAGGCCGCCACGAGAAAGAAAGCACCGGCGAAGAAGGGCGCACGGAAGAAGGTCGCCTAGCGCGGCAACCCGGGGCAGCGTCGCCCGCGGGCGCGCCTGCTAGGGCAGGCCGGCATGGCCCGCGTCGACGCGGCAGCGCTCGATGCGGCCAGAGCGCTCCTTGCGCGCCACGGCTGCGCTCGAGTCCTTCGCGGTGACGAGGTAGAGATCCCGTCCGTCCTCGCCACCCAGCATGCAGGCGTAGCAGTTCTGGCTGGTCTCGACCCGGTCGCGCACCGCGCCGCCCTCGGCGACGCGCACACACTCGGGCGCGAGGGCGTTGGCAACCCAGATGCAGCCCTCCGCATCGAGGCAGATGCCGTCGGGCGCCACGCCCTCCAGCTCCGCCCAGACCCGGCGGCTGGACAGCGTGCCGTCAGCAGCGAGATCGAAGGCGGTCAGGCACAGGCCCAGGCTCTCGGCAACCACCAGCGTACCCCCGTCCGGCGTGATCACCATGCCGTTGGGAAAGCTCAGGTCCGTGGCCGCGACGTCCACGTGGCCGTCGGGCGACACGGTCACCAGGCTGGTCTTCGGGTGGTCGGCGAGCACGGCCTCCGGGCCCCGCTCGGCCATGGCCGCGTCGAGATCGAACCCGAAGTTGCCAACGAAGGCGCGGCCGTCGTCGGCCACGACCATGTCGTTGGCAAGGTGGCGGGAGTACTGCGCCAGGCTGGCGTAGTCGGCGAGGCCCTCCGGCCCGTGCCGGAAAAGCCGGTGGTCTTCCATGTCGACGATCAGCAGGGAACCGTCGGGAAGCCAGCCCAGCCCGGAAGGCTGGCACTGCAGCTGCAGTTCGGTGCGCAGGTCGCCCTCGGGACCGAGGGAGCGCACGGCGCGGTCGTAGAAATCGCTGAACCAGAGCCGGCCTTCGTGCCAGCGCGGGCCCTCGCCGAAATAGAGCCCTTCCGCGACGATCTCAGCCTTGGCCATGCACCGCTCTCCTTCCCCGGTAAAACTGCAGCTTGGCAACGAACCCGGGCGCTGGCAAGCCCACGCCACAGCTTTCTATAAGGCGCGCTGGCTCGTCGGATAGGGGCTGATCGCGAATTGCCGGTGCGGCTGCTGGAGGGTACCCCCAGCCTTGCCTGGCCGGGTCGCTCCCCGATACACGCTTGGTGGGGGCGCACCCTCCAGCAGCCGCCCCTACCGCCCTGGAATCGCCTCTGCCGTCTCGGGACCGGGCACGGCGGTAGGGGTGAGGGCGGGAGTCTTCTCTCACAAAGCGTGTATCGGGGAGCGACCCGGCCAGGTTAGGCTGAGAGAAGACTCCCGTCCTCAGCCCGGAATGATGCTACCCGCCAGAACGGCAAGGCCCAACCGGACAGAAACAAAAAAGCCGGGCAGGGCCCGGCTCTTCGTCGCGCGTCAGGCGGAGAACGTCAGTCCTCGTCGTCCTCGAAACGCTCCACCTGCGGGCGATCCACCAGCTCGACATAGGCCATGGGGGCCTTGTCGCCGGCGCGGTAGCCGCACTTGAGGATGCGGATGTAACCGCCGGGGCGGCCCTGGTAGCGGGGGCCCAGCTCGGCAAAGAGCTTGCCCACGGCCGCCTTGTCGCGCAGGCGGTTGAAGGCCAGGCGGCGGTTGGCAACGCTGTCCTGCTTGGCCAGGGTGATCAGGGGCTCGGCGTAACCGCGGAGCTCCTTGGCCTTGGGCAGGGTGGTCTTGATGAGCTCGTGCTCGACGAGGGAGGCAGTCATGTTGCGGAACATGGCCTTCCGGTGCGAGCTGTTGCGGTTGAGCTGACGTCCGCTGTGACGGTGACGCATGGTTCTGATCCTTTACTCAGTGCCTTCCCGGCACGCTGTTTCCCTGCGGGCGGCTCAGGCGCTGAGCACCCGCTCGTCGTTCTTCAGGCTGGCCGGCGGCCAGGCGTCGAGGCGCATGCCCAGGGAGAGCCCGCGCGACGCGAGCACGTCCTTGATCTCCGTGAGCGACTTCTTGCCCAGGTTCGGCGTCTTCAGCAGTTCGACTTCCGTGCGCTGCACGAGGTCGCCGATGTAGTAGATGTTCTCCGCCTTCAGGCAGTTGGCCGAGCGCACCGTGAGCTCCAGATCGTCGACCGGGCGCAGCAGGATCGGGTCCACCTCGTCTTCGGAATCAGCGGCCTCGGACTGCGCCTCGCTCTCCAGGTCCACGAACACCGCCAGCTGCTGCTGGAGGATCGTCGCGGCGCGGCGGATCGCCTCTTCCGGATCGATGGTGCCGTTTGTCTCGATGTCCAGGACGAGCTTGTCGAGGTCCGTACGCTGCTCGACCCGGGCCGCTTCGACCACGTAGGCCACACGGTGGATCGGCGTAAAGGTCGCGTCCAGCTGCAGCCGGCCGATGGAGCGCGTTTCTTCCTCCGGGTCCTCGCGCGAGTCAGCGGGGGAATAACCGCGACCGCGGGCGGCCGTCAGCTTCATGCTCAGCGTCTTCTTGTCGTTGATGTGGCAGATGACGTGCTCCGGGTTGCGGATCTCGACATCATGATCGGTCTGGATATCACCCGCCGTCACGGCACCGGGGCCTTCTTTGCTCAGGGTCAGCTCGACCTCGTCCTTGCCGGCCATGACCAGCGCGACTTCCTTGAGGTTCAGGAGGATCTCGATGACATCCTCCTGCACGCCCTCGATGGTGCTGTACTCGTGCAGCACGCCGTCGATTTCCACTTCCGTGATGGCGCAGCCGGGCATGGAGGAGAGAAGGATACGACGCAGGGCGTTACCCAGGGTGTGGCCGAAGCCGCGCTCCAGCGGCTCGAGGGTCACCTGCGCACGGGTGCTGCTCTTCTCTTCAACTTTGATGACGCGGGGCGTCAGTAATTCTGTCACTGCACTCTGCATGGGGGCACCTGTAGCTGTTTGATTGACCTGGCTCGCCGGGGCTTACTTCCAGTACTTACTTGGAGTAGAGCTCGACGATCAGGTTCTCGTTGATGTCCGTCGACAGATCCTGGCGTTCCGGCGCCGCCTTGAACACGGCCTCCAGCTTCTCGCTGTTCACCTCGATCCACTCGGGCTCACCACGCTGGGCGGCGAGGGCCATGGCGGACTGGACACGCAGCTGCTTCTTGGCCTTCTCCCGGAGCGCGACCACATCACCGGGCTGCACCTGGTAGGACGGGATGTTCACCGTCTTGCCGTTGACCAGGATCGCCTTGTGGGAGACGAGCTGCCGCGACTCGTTACGCGTGGACCCGAAGCCGATACGGTAAACAACGTTATCAAGGCGGCTTTCCAGCAGCTGCAGCAGGTTCTCGCCGGTCGCGCCCTTGCGACGGGCGGCTTCCTTGTAGTAGCCGCGGAACTGCTTCTCAAGCACCCCGTAGATACGGCGCACCTTCTGCTTCTCGCGCAGCTGAACGCCGTAGTCCGAGAGCCGGCCGCGGCGGGCGCCGTGCTGGCCCGGTACGGACTCGGGCTTGCACTTGGATTCCAGTGCGCGCACGCCACTCTTCAGGAACAGGTCAGTGCCCTCGCGACGGGAGAGCTTGCACTTGGGACCGAGATATCTAGCCATAATAAAAAACCTTCCTGTATTCCTTACACGCGGCGCTTCTTGGGCGGACGGCAACCGTTGTGCGGAATCGGCGTGACGTCGGTGATGTTGCTAATCTTGTAGCCGCAGGCGTTCAGCGCGCGTACGGCGGACTCGCGACCCGGACCCGGGCCCTTCACCTGCACGTCCAGGTTCTGCAGGCCGTATTCCTTGGCCGCCTCACCGGCGCGCTCGGCAGCCACCTGGGCCGCAAAGGGCGTGCTCTTGCGAGAGCCGCGGAAACCGGAACCACCGGCGGTGGCCCAGCTCAGGGTGTTGCCCTGGCGGTCCGTGATGGTGATGATCGTGTTGTTGAAGGACGCGTGCACGTGTGCGATGCCGTCGGCAATCGTGCGCGAGACTTTCTTTCGAGTGCCCTTGGCACCTGGCTTGGCCATGTTGTCTTCCTGTCAATATCAACACTGCACTAGCGGTGCAGCTACACTGTAAGGACGCGCCGTTCGCCGGCGCGATATCTGTTCGCTACCCGCTATCGTTAGCGGCGGATCGGCTTGCGCGGACCCTTGCGCGTACGCGCATTGGTCTTGGTGCGCTGGCCGCGGACCGGCAGGTTGCGGCGGTGGCGCAGGCCGCGGTTGCAGCCGAGGTCCATGAGCCGCTTGATGTTCATGGACGTTTCCCGGCGCAGGTCACCCTCGACGGACATTTCGCCGATGCTTGAGCGCAGCGCGTCCATCTGCTCTTCCGTGAGGTCACCCATGCGGGTAGACTCCGGTACGTTGCAGAGGTCGCAAAGGCGCCGGGCGGTCGTCCGTCCGATGCCGTAGATGTAGGTCAACGAGATGACCGCGTGCTTGTTGTCCGGTACGTTGACGCCGGCGATACGAGCCATGCAAGCTTCTCCAAATTCTCTCTAGGCGCTAGCGCTTGTCTGCGCACGGCGAAAACGCCGCCCGAGCCTGCTGAGCCCCGGTTGAAGGGCGCAGGATTCTAGCGATTCAAAACCCAAAAATCAATCACTTATTGCTGATATCCCGGGATCCCGGCTCAGCCCTGGCGCTGCTTGTGGCGCGGGTCAGTGCTGCAAATGACACGGACCACGCCGTGGCGACGCACGACCTTGCAGTTCCTGCAGATCTTCTTCACGGATGCGCGAACTTTCATCTCTCGACTCTCTCTATCAGCCGGGCGTCAGCGGACGCGGCCGGCACTCCCATAATTCTTCAGGTTGGCCTTCTTCATGACCGAATCGTACTGGTGCGACATCATGTGGCTCTGCACCTGCGCCATGAAGTCCATGACCACGACGACCACGATCAGGAGCGAAGTCCCACCGAGGTAGAACGGCACGTTCCAGGTCACCACCAGGAACTGCGGAAGCAGGCAGACCAGGGCGATGTAGGCGGAGCCGAAGACCGTCAGCCGTGTCAGCACGCCATCAATGTAGTTGGCCGTCTGCTGCCCCGGGCGGATGCCCGGTACGAAGGCGCCGGAGCGCTTGAGGTTGTCGGCCACTTCCTGCGGGTTGAACATCAGCGCCGTGTAGAAGAAGCAGAAGAACACGATGAACACGGTAAACAGCAGGATGTTCAGCGGCTGTCCCGGGCCGATGGCCACGGCCAGGTCCTGCAGCCAGTCGGCGGAGCCGGAGCTGCCGAACCACTGCGCGATGGACGCCGGGAACAGCAGGATGCTCGAGGCGAAGATCGCCGGGATCACGCCGGCCATGTTGACCTTCAGGGGCAGGTGCGAGCTCTGCGCCTGGTACATCTTCCGGCCCTGCTGACGCTTGGCATAGTTCACGGTGATACGCCGCTGGCCGCGCTCGATGAAAACGATCATGTAGATCACCGCCATCGCCAGGGCCAGGATCATCAGCAGTACGAGGATGTTGATCTCGCCCTGCCGCGCCTGTTCCAGCGACTGGCCGATGGCTGCCGGCAGGCCGGCGACGATGCCGGCAAAGATCAGCAGGGAAATGCCGTTGCCAACGCCCTTCTCGGTGATCTGCTCGCCCAGCCACATCATGAACACGGCGCCGGTCACCAGCGAAGTGATGGCAATGACGTAAAACAGCAGGCTGGAGGTATACGCCATGCCCTGGTTTGCCATGCCCACGGTCATGCCTGTGGCCTGGATGATCGCCAGCACCACGGTCAGGTAACGGGTGTATTGGCTGATCTTGCGGCGGCCGGACTCGCCTTCCTTCTTCAACTGCTCGAGTTGCGGCGTGACCGCCGACATGAGCTGCATGATGATGGACGCCGAGATGTAGGGCATGATGCCGAGCGCCAGGATGCTCATGCGCTCGAGCGCGCCCCCGGAAAACATGTTCGCCAGGCCCAGGATCGTCCCCTGGTTCTGGTTGAACAGCGCCGCGAGCTGGTTCGGGTCGATACCGGGCACCGGGATGTGCGTGCCGATCCGGTACACGAAAATCGCAAGCAGAACGAAACGAAGGCGAGCAAAGAGCTCGCCCAGCCCGGCCTTGTTGTTGGCGGGATTCGTTGCCATCTAGTCCTCGACCTTGCCGCCGGCCTGCTCGATGGCCGCCCGGGCACCCTTGGTGACGGCGAGGCCCTTGACGGTCAGCGCACGGCCGACTTCGCCGGACAGGAACACCCGCGCGCGGGTGACATCGCCGCGAACCAGGTTCGCCGCCTTCAGCGCAGCCAGGTCCACGACCTCGCCCTCGACACGGTTCAGCTCGCCAAGGCGCACCTGGGCCGTGGTCCGCGAGATCCGGGACGTGAAGCCGTACTTCGGCAGCCGCTTCTGCAGCGGCATCTGGCCGCCCTCGAAGCCGGGGCTGACCTTGCCGCCGGAGCGGGACTTCTGGCCCTTGTGGCCGCGACCGGCGGTCTTGCCGAGCCCGCTGCCGATGCCGCGGCCGACCCGCTTCGCGTCCTTCTTGGAGCCGGGCGCGGGGCTCAGGCTGTTCAGGCGCATTACTTCAGACATCGTTTACTCCTCGACCCGGACCAGGTAATTGACCTTGTTGATCATGCCGCGCACAGCCGGGGTATCCTCCACCTCTACGGTGTGACCGATGCGGCGCAGGCCCAGGCCGTGGACGCAATCCCTGTGCGCCTTCAGGCGCCCGTGGATGCTCTTGACCTGGGTCACCTTGATGGTTTCTTTAGCCATGACTCGCCGACTCACTCGTTAGTTCAGAATTTCTTCAACGCTCTTGCCGCGCTTCGCGGCCACCGCGTCCGGGGAGGCCATGTCGCGCAGGCCATTGAAGGTGGCGCGAACCACGTTCACCGGGTTGGTGGAGCCGTAGCACTTGGCAAGGACGTCGTGGACGCCGGCCAGTTCCAGCACGGCGCGCATGGCGCCGCCGGCGATCACGCCGGTACCTTCCGAAGCAGGCTGCATGAAGACCTTGGAGGCACCGTGGCGGGCCTTGACCGGGTACTGGATCGTGTTTCCGTTGAGCTCCACCTGGATCATGTTGCGGCGCGCGGCTTCCATGGCCTTCTGGATGGCGACCGGCACTTCCCGGGCCTTGCCGCGGCCGAAGCCCACGCGGCCCTTGCCGTCGCCGACGACGGTCAGCGCCGTGAAGCCGAAGATACGGCCACCCTTGACCACCTTGGCCACGCGGTTGACCTGGACCAGCTTCTCCTGGAGATCACCGTCCTGCTGCTCTGCCTGCTTATTGAATGCCATATCGCTATCCTAGAATTCCAGTCCACCTTCCCGAGCGGCGTCGGCCAGCGCCTTGACGCGGCCGTGGTACCTGTACCCGCTGCGGTCGAACGCAACTTTCTCGACGCCGGCTGCACGGGCACGCTCGGCCACGAGCGCCCCTACCCGGGCGGCGGCATCGACGTTACCCGTGGCACCGCTGCGCAGGCTCTCGTCCAGGGTGGACGCACTGGCCAGCACCTGGTCGCCGGCTGCATTGAACACCTGGGCGTAGATGTGCCGCGGCGTGCGGTGCACGCTCAGGCGGTTGACGCCGGCCGTGCGCATCCGCGCGCGGGAGCGGCGGGCGCGACGCAGCCTTGCTTCGTTCTTGATGCTCATCTCGATACCTACTTCTTCTTGGCTTCTTTACGACGCACGTACTCGTCGGCGTAACGAATGCCCTTGCCCTTGTACGGCTCCGGCGGACGGAAGCTGCGGATCTTCGCGGCAACCTCGCCGACCACCTGCTTGTCGATACCCTTGACGACGATCTCCGTCTGCGTGGGCGTCTCCGCGCTCACGCCTTCCGGCAGGTCGTAGTCAACCGGGTGCGACAGGCCAACGGTGAGATTGACGCTGCTGCCACTGGCCTTGGCCCGGTAGCCGACGCCGTTCAGCACCAGCTTCTTCTCCCACCCCTCGGAGACACCCTTGACCATGTTGGCCAGGAGCGCGCGGGTGGTGCCGGCCATCGCCTTCACCTTGTCGTTCTCGTAGGCCAGGGACACCGAGCCGTCTTCCTGGCTCAGGCTGATGCCATCCTGGAGCGCCAGGCTCAGCGTCCCCTTGGCACCCTTGACGATGACGTCGTGGCCGTCGATCTTCACCTCGACGCCGCCGGGCACCGCCACGGGGTAGTTTGCTACTCTAGACATTGCTATGTGCTCTCAAGCTAGGCTCAAAAAATTCAGTGCTCAGACCTCAGAATACGGTGCAGAGCACTTCGCCACCGACGCCGGCTGCGCGGGCGGCGCGATCAGTCATGACACCCCGGGAGGTGGACACGATCGCAATGCCCAGGCCGCCGCGCACGGTGGGCAGGCCGTCCTTGCCGGCGTAGCTGCGCAGACCCGGGCGGCTGACGCGGTCGATCTCGGCGATCACCGGCTTGCCCTGGAAGTACTTCAGGCGCAGCGCCAGACGTGACTTGCCGTCTTCGACGCGGCTCTCGAAGCCCTCGATGTAGCCCTCTTCCTCGAGGACCTTGGCCACAGCCGCCTTCAGCTTGGAGCCGGGCATGTCGACACTGGTCTTGCCTGCCATCTGTGCGTTGCGGATGCGCGTCAGCATGTCGGACAGCGGATCTTGCATACTCATCGTCGTTACTCTCCGTTATCTGCCCGTTACCAGCTCGACTTGACCAGGCCGGGCACGTCGCCGCGCATAGCGGCTTGACGCAGCTTGTTCCGGCACAGGCCGAACTTGCGGTACACCGCGTGCGGTCGGCCCGTGAGCTGGCACCGACGCTGCTTGCGCACCGGGCTCGCGTCCCGGGGCAGCTTCTGCAGCGCGATCTGCGCATCCCACTTTTCCTCGTCGGAGGCCTTCGGGTCCCGAATGACCGCCTTCAGCGCCGCCCGCTTGGCAGCGTACTTCGCTACCAGCTTCTCGCGCTTGGCCTCCCGCGCAATCATGGATTTCTTGGCCATAGCTAAACCCCTTTACCCTTTCAGCGGGAAGTTGAAGGCGCGCAGGAGGGCGCGGCCCTCGTCGTCCGTGCGAGCCGTCGTCGTGATCGTGATGTCCATGCCGCGCAGCGTGTCCACCTCGTCGTAGTTGATCTCCGGGAAGATGATCTGCTCGGAGACGCCCATGGCGAAGTTGCCGCGACCGTCGAAGGACTTCGGGCTGATGCCGCGGAAGTCGCGCACCCGCGGGATCGCGATGCTGATCAGGCGCTCGAGGAACTCGTACATCCGCTCGCGGCGCAGCGTGACCTTGCAGCCGATCGGCCAGCCGTCGCGGATCTTGAAGCCGGCGATGGACTTGCGCGCCACGGTGACCACGGGCTTCTGGCCAGCGATCTTGGTCATGTCGCTGAGCGCGTTCTCCAGCACCTTTTTGTCGCCCACGGCTTCGCCCACGCCCATGTTCAGCGTGATCTTGGTAATCCGCGGCACCTCCATCACGTTCGCGAGGCCCAGTTCTTCCTTGAGCTTCGGCGCGATCTCGGTGCGGTACTTTTCTTGCAGTGTCGCCATGTTTGCCATTGTTTCCTCGCTGCGTTACGCGTCGATGGCTTCGCCGGTCGACTTGAAAACGCGAATCTTGCGCTCGCCTTCCACCTTGAAGCCCACGCGGTCCGCCTTGCTCGTGGCCGGGTTGAAGATCGCCACGTTGGACACCTGGATGGGCGCCTCCTGCTCGACGATACCGCCCTGCACGCCCAGCTGCGGGTTGGGGCGCTGGTGCTTCTTGACCATGTTGACGCCGGCAACGAGGAGACGGTTGTCCCCGAGCACCCGGCGGACCTTGCCGCGCTTGCCCTTGTCCTTGCCAGCCAGGACGATCACTTCGTCGTCGCGCTTGATCTTCGCCATCTTGTGTGCCTCTCTTTCCTGCGCCGCGCCTAGATAACTTCGGGCGCCAGGGAAATAATCTTCATGAACTTCTCGCCGCGCAGCTCCCGGGTCACCGGGCCGAAGATACGCGTGCCGATCGGGGCCTCCTGGTTATTGAGAAGTACCGCCGCGTTGTCATCGAAGCGGATAATGGACCCGTCTCGCCGGCGTACGCCCTTGCGCGTGCGCACGACCACGGCGGTCATCACCTGGCCCTTCTTCACCTTGCCGCGCGGAATGGCTTCCTTGACGGTGACCTTGATGAGGTCGCCGACGCGCGCGTAGCGGCGCTTCGAGCCGCCGAGCACCTTGATGCACATGACGCGACGGGCACCGCTGTTGTCCGCGACATCCAGGTAAGATTGTGTCTGAATCATTGTCTACTCCAGCCTGCGGCTCCCGCCGCACTCACTCAGTCCGCGCTCAAAGCTCCGCGGCCTGCTCCACGACCTCGACCAGCTTCCAGGTCTTGGTGCGTGACAGCGGGCGCGACTCGGCCACCGTCACCAGGTCGCCGATGCGACACTGGTTGTCTTCGTCATGGGCGTGCACCTTGGACGAACGGGTGATGTACTTGCCGTAGACGGGATGCTTCACCCGGCGCTCGATGAGCACCGTGATCGTCTTGTCCATCTTGTTGCTGACGACCTTGCCCGTCGCCGTCCGCGTGCGTTTCTCTGCTGCTGCCATGTTCAGTTACCCGCCTTTTCCCGGAGCACGGTCTTGACGCGTGCGATGTCGCGCTGGCTCTGCTTCAGCAGGTGCGTCTGGCCCAGCTGCCCGGTCGCCTTCTGCATGCGCAGCTTGAACTGGTCTTCGCGTAGCTCAAGCAGCTGCTTGCCCAGCGCCTCGGTCGACTTGTCTTTCAGTTCCTTCGCGTTCATCACATCACCGACCGCTTAACGAAAGTGGTTGAAACCGGAATCTTCGACGCCGCGAGCTCGAAGGCCTCGCGCGCGAGTTCCTCGGAAACGCCCTGTACTTCGTAAAGCACCCGGCCCGGCTGGACCTGAGCTACCCAGTACTCGACGTTACCCTTACCTTTACCCTGGCGAACCTCGAGGGGCTTGCCGGTGATCGGCTTGTCGGGGAAAACACGGATCCAGATCTTGCCGCCACGCTTGATGTGGCGCGTCATGGCACGACGCGCGGCCTCGATCTGGCGCGCGGTAATCCGCCCGCGGCCGGTCGCCTTCAGGCCGTACTCGCCGAAGCTGACCTTGCTGCCCCGGTGGGCCAGGCCGCGGTTGCGGCCCTTCATGGTCTTGCGGAATTTTGTGCGTTTCGGTTGAAGCATGTCGCTGACGCCCCAGTTCGCTTAGTTCGTTGCCGTCTTGCGCGGCGCTTCGGCACCGTCTTCGGTACCGATCACCTCACCCTTGAAGATCCACACCTTGACGCCGATAACGCCGTAAGTGGTCTTTGCCTCGTAGGTCGCGTAGTCGATATCCGCACGCAGCGTATGCAGGGGCACCCGGCCCTCGCGGTACCACTCGCTGCGCGCGATCTCGGCGCCGCCCAGGCGGCCGCCGACCTGCACCTTGATGCCCTCGGCACCCTGGCGCATGGCGTTCTGAACCACGCGCTTCATGGCGCGGCGGAACATCACGCGACGCTCCAGCTGCTGGGCCACGTTCTGGGCCACCAGCCGCGCGTCGAGATCCGGCTTGCGGATCTCCTCGATGTTGATGTGTACGGGCACGCCCATACGTTCGGCCAGGTCGCGCCGCAGCGCGTCGACATCCTCACCCTTCTTGCCGATCACGATGCCGGGGCGGGCCGTGTGGATGGTGATCCGGGCCGTCTGTGCCGGGCGCTCGATCACCACACGGCTCACGGAGGCGTTGTCGAGCTTCTGCTCGATGTACGAGCGGACCTCGAGATCCGTGATCAGGTTCTTCGCATAGTTCTTGCTGTCGGCGTACCACACGGAAGTGTGATCCTTGACAATACCCAGGCGAATGCCGGTGGGATGTACTTTCTGACCCATCTGGTCTTCTCCTAACTCTCGCTGGCGCCGTCGGCGACTTTCACGGTGATGTGGCACGTGCGCTTGAAGATCCGGTCCGCGCGGCCCTTGGCCCGGGCGCGGATGCGCTTCATGGTCATGCCTTCATCCACGTAGATGCTGGACACCTTCAGTTCGTCCACGTCGGCACCCTCATTGTTCTCCGCGTTGGCGATCGCGGAGTTGAGCACCTTCCTCACGATGTGGGCCGCCTTCTTGTTGCTGAACTCCAGCACGTTGAGGGCCTCCTCCACGGGCTTGCCGCGCACCTGGTCGGCGACCAGGCGGGCCTTCTGCGCCGAAATCTGCGCACCCTTGAGCCTTGCTGCAACTTCCATTTCCAGTTCCTCGCTTGGCACGCGCGACCTAGCGCTTTGCCTTCTTGTCGACGATGTGGCCCTTGAAGGTCCGCGTGACAGCGAACTCGCCGAGCTTGTGGCCGACCATATCCTCGTTGATGAGGATCGGGACGTGCTGGCGGCCGTTGTGCACGGCGATGGTCAGGCCAACCATGTCCGGAGAAACCATGGAGCGGCGCGACCAGGTCTTGATCGGCCGGCGGTCGTTGCTCTCGATGGCGGCCTCCACCTTCTTCTGCAGGTGCAAGTCGATGAACGGGCCTTTTTTCAATGAACGCGGCACAGTACTTTCCTCTCGCTGTCTCTATCGGCGGCCGATTACTTCTTGCGGCGGCGACGCACGATGAGCTCGTCGGTCCGCTTGTTCTTCCGGGTCTTGTAGCCCTTCGTCGGCGTACCCCAGGGGCTCACCGGGTGGCGGCCACCGGAGGTGCGGCCTTCACCGCCACCGTGCGGGTGATCCACCGGGTTCATGGCGACGCCGCGCACCGTCGGGCGCACGCCGCGCCAGCGCGCAGCGCCGGCCTTGCCGAGCTTGCGCAGGCTGTGCTCGGCGTTCGATACCTCGCCGATCGTCGCGCGGCAGTCAGCCAGCACCCGGCGCATTTCGCCGGAACGCAGGCGGATCGTGGCGTAGCGGCCTTCCCGGGCCGCCAGCTGCACGGAGGCGCCGGCGGAGCGGGCAAGCTGGGCGCCCTTGCCGGGCTTCAGCTCTACCGCGTGGACCACGGAACCCACGGGAATGTTGCGCAGCGGCAGGGCGTTACCCGTCTTGATGGGCGCGCTCGGGCCGGACTGCACCATGTCGCCGGCGGCCAGGCCACGGGGCGCGATGATGTAGCGACGCTCGCCGTCACCGAACAGCACCAGGGCGATGTGGGCGGAGCGGTTCGGGTCATACTCGATCCGCTCGACGCGCGCAGGGATACCGTCCTTGTTGCGCTTGAAGTCGATGACGCGATAGTGCTGCTTGTGGCCACCGCCGATGTGCCGCGTGGTGATGCGGCCGTTGTTGTTGCGGCCACCGCTGCGCGACTGCTTCTCCAGCAGCGGCGCATAGGGCGCACCCTTGTGCAGGCCTTCGCTCTCGATGCGAACGACATGACGGCGACCGGGCGAGGTCGGCTTGGTCTTTCTTACTGCCATCTCGAAACGACTCCTTAGTCCGCCGTCGTGAAGTCAATTTCCTGGCCGGGCTGCACGCTGACGTACGCCTTCTTCCAGGTGGGCTTGGTGCTGTAGCCGTAGCGGTTGCGCTTCGTCTTGCCCTTGACCTTCATGGTGGTGACGTTCTCTACCTTGACCTTGAACAGCTGCTCAACGGCCTTCCTGATTTCCGGCTTGGTCGCGTCAACGGCGACCTTGAAGACGTACTGGTTCGCCTCGTCGGCCACGATGGCTGCCTTCTCGGAGACGTGCGGGCCTGCCAGCACCTGGAATACGCGCTCGGGGTTCATGCCAGCATCTCCTCAAACTGCTTCACCGCATCCACGGTGACCATCACCTTCTCGTGGGCAACGAGGCTGACCGGATCGACCCCGGCGACGTCACGCACATCAACCTTGTGCAGGTTGCGCGCCGCGAGGTACAGGTTCTCGCTGACGTCGCTGGTCACGACCAGCGCGTTGTCCACGCCGTATTCGCCGAGCTGCTGCACCAGCAGCTTGGTCCTCGGCTGCTCGACGTCGATGCTCTCGACGACGAGCAGGCGGTCCTGCCGCGCCAGCTCGGAGAAGATGGCGCGCAGCGCGGCGCGGTACATCTTCCGGTTGACCTTGACGCTGTGGTCCTGCGGCTGGGCCGCAAAGGTCACGCCACCGCTGCGCCACAGGGGCGAACGGATGGTACCGGCGCGGGCGCGGCCCGTACCCTTCTGGCGCCAGGGCTTCTTGCCGCCGCCGGAAACCGCGGAACGGTTCTTCTGCGCCTTCGTACCCTGCCGGGCGCCGGCAAGGTAGGACGTGACCACCTGGTGCACGAGGGACTCGTTGTACTCCCGCGCAAAGGTTGCGTCGGAAACGGAAACGGTACCCGCCGAAGCATTGCCCGGCTTTGCTACATTCAATTCCACTGCCTGACCCCCTTACGCCCCGGCCTTCACGGCCGGACGCACGATGACGCTGCCGCCGGGCGCACCCGGTACGGAACCCTTGATGAGCAGCAGGTTGCGCTCGGCGTCCACACGGACAATTTCGAGGCCCTGCACGGTGACGCTCTCGGCGCCCATGTGGCCTGCCATCTTCTTGCCCTTGAACACGCGGCCCGGCGTCTGGCACTGGCCGATGGAACCCGGTGCGCGGTGCGCCAGGGAGTTGCCGTGCGTGGCATCCTGGGTGCGGAAATTCCAGCGCTTGACGGCGCCCTGAAAGCCCTTGCCCTTGGAGCGGCCGGAAACATCGACCATCTGGCCGGGCTCGAAGCGCTCCACGGTCAACTCGGCGCCGACCTCGAAGGCCTCATCACCCTCCGCCAGGCGGAATTCCCACAGGCCATTGCCGGCCTCGACACCCGCCTTGGCGTAATGCCCCGCTTCCGATTTACTCACTTTGTCAGCCCGGCGGGCACCCGCCGTGACCTGGACTGCCCGGTAGCCATCGCTTTCGGGCTGCTTGATTTGAGTAACGCGGTTTGGAGCGATCTCCACTACGGTTACTGGGATTGAGGCGCCGTCTTCGGTAAAGACGCGCGTCATGCCGGATTTCCGGCCGACTAAGCCAATAGTCATGTTGCCAACCTCACAGTGTACGGGGCTGTCACCCTCTATGGCCGCCCGGGCCCCTGGCTGGGGGTCGGGCGTTACACACCCGACCACACGCGTGTGGCCGGGCAGGTCTTGCTACGAATTGTCGTTAACCAAGACTGATCTGTACTTCGACTCCTGCGGCCAGGTCCAGTTTCATCAGCGCGTCCACGGTCTTCTCCGTGGGCTCGACGATATCCAGAAGGCGCTTGTGGGTACGAATCTCGTACTGGTCGCGTGCATCCTTGTTGACGTGCGGGGAAATCAGCACCGTGTAGCGCTCCTTGCGGGTCGGCAGCGGGATCGGGCCACGGACCTGGGCGCCGGTGCGGCGGGCAGTTTCCACGATTTCCTGGGTAGACGCGTCGATCAGGCGATGATCGAAGGCCTTCAGGCGAATGCGAATACGTTGGTTTTGCACGCGATCAGACTCCAAACAATAAAAAACCGGGGGTTCGCAGAGATCCCCCCGAAAAAGGAACGCGAATTCTAGTGATCGCCCAGGGCCCTGTCAACCACAATTTTCGCTGTCCGGCACGGGCACGGTATTCCGGGACGGGGGCGGGCTACTTATCTCACCGAGCGAATATCGTGGAGCGATTGAGAGAAGCATCCCGCCGTCACCCCGGAACGTGGCCGCGCCAGCGCGGGCAGGCAGTGCCGGCCTACTCCGCGCAGTTGACGCAGCGGGTGGCCTGGGGCAGCACTTTCAGCCGGCCCTCGCCGATCGGTTCGCCGCAGCCCTCGCAGATCCCGTAGCTGCCGTCGGCGATGCGCTCCAGGGCCGCGGTGACCTCGCGGATGGCGAGCGCCGTCTCGTGGCCGATGGCATCGACCACTTCGTCATTCTCCCGCTCCTGCGCCTGCTCGGCGGAATCCGAAGGGTACTCCCTGCTCGCATCGTTCTTGATGCTCGCCATGCGCTCCTGGAGCTCTGCCAGGCGCTCGCGCAGTTCGGTTTCTATCTCCTCGTAGGCCACGGTTCCTCCTCAGCTCTCCGCCACCAGCAGGCGATAGAGTTCATCCTTCAGGTGCAGCCGGCGCTTCTTGGCCTCCTCTTCAGTCGCAGTGGAGACCGGCGTGACCTCGTTTTCCATGTTCTCTATCTCGCGGGTGAGCCGGTGGTACTCGTCGAAGCGCTCGCGGAAATGCTCGTCCGTGGTCTTGAGCTCGTGGATGCGCTCCTTGAGCTCGGGAAACTCGTGGATCAGGTCGTGATGTTCTACGGACATGGTGATTCCTCGACTTGTGATTATGGTCCGCTCAGTACGAGCCGCGCCTCCTACAGTGCAGGGCCGGCTCTCCCGGCGCAATGACGCAGGTCATTGACCCCGCGAGAGACGAAAAAGGCCCGGCAAAGCCGGGCCTTCCGCGAAGCGCGTGGGCCGGCGAGCGGCCCACGGGTTAGCACTGACTCGATGCGTCGTCTCGAAGGCTTTACTCGATGCCTGTATCGAATGCTTTATTCGATGATCTTGGAGACGACGCCGGCACCGACCGTGCGGCCGCCTTCACGGACCGCGAAGCGCAGGCCCTCTTCCATCGCGATCGGCGCGATCAGCGTCACCGACATCTGGATGTTGTCGCCCGGCATCACCATCTCGACGCCCTCCGGCAGCTCCACCGCACCCGTCACGTCCGTCGTGCGGAAGTAGAACTGCGGGCGGTAGCCCTTGAAGAACGGCGTGTGACGACCACCCTCGTCCTTCGACAGCACGTACACCTCGCCCTCGAACTTCGTGTGCGGCGTCACCGAACCCGGCACCGCCAGCACCTGGCCGCGCTCGACTTCCTCGCGCTTCGTGCCACGCAGCAGAACGCCCACGTTCTCACCGGCACGGCCTTCGTCCAGCAGCTTGCGGAACATCTCCACGCCCGTGCAGGTCGTCTTCTGCGTGTCCTTGATGCCGACGATCTCGATCTCGTCGCCCACCTTGATGATCCCGCGCTCGACACGACCGGTCACCACCGTGCCGCGGCCGGAAATCGAGAACACGTCCTCCACCGGCATCAGGAACGGCTGGTCGATCGCTCGCTCCGGCTCCGGAATGTACGCGTCCAGGGTCTCGACCAGCTTCGCTACCGCCGTCGTGCCCAGCTCGTTGTCGTCCTTGCCTTCCAGCGCCATCAGCGCGCTGCCGCAGATGATCGGCGTGTCATCACCCGGGAAATCGTACTGGTCCAGCAGCTCGCGGAGCTCCATCTCCACCAGCTCCTTCATCTCCTCGTACTCTTCCGTGTCCGCACCGCCGCAGTCTTCCGCCAGCAGGTCGGCCTTGTTCAGGAAGACCACGATGTACGGTACGCCCACCTGCCGGGACAGCAGGATGTGCTCCCGCGTCTGCGGCATCGGGCCGTCCGTCGCACCACAGACCAGGATCGCACCGTCCATCTGCGCCGCACCGGTGATCATGTTCTTCACGTAATCGGCGTGGCCGGGGCAGTCCACGTGCGCGTAGTGGCGCTTGTCCGACTCGTACTCCACGTGCGACGTGGCAATGGTGATGCCACGCGCCTGCTCTTCCGGTGCGTTGTCGATACCGTCAAAGGCAACGGCCGCTCCGCCCCAGACTTCCGCGCAAACCCGCGTCAGCGCCGCCGTCAGCGTCGTCTTGCCGTGGTCCACGTGACCGATGGTGCCCACGTTGACGTGGGGCTTGTCGCGCTCAAAAGTTTCCTTTCCCA
>NZ_JBTOLW010000044.1:0-18979 GCF_054552115.1 Pseudohaliea sp.
AGAATTTTTCGGGGAGGGGTGCGGTTGGGTGCCCCCGTCTTTGCCTGGCGGGGTCGCCCCCCGGGACACGTTTTGGGGGGACACCCGACCGCACCCGTCCCTACCGCCAGGGTAATTTGTCCGTGTTGGGAGTTGGCATAGCGGCAGGGGCCAGGGCGGGATACTGCTCTCACAAAGCGTGTAACGGGGAGCGTCCCGGCCGGGCCAGGCTGAGAGCAGTATCCCGCCCTCGCCCCGGAATCAGCGCAGCATCGTTTCCGACCGGCTTTATCCGACCTTACTTTACTTGACCTTTGCGAAGGGTCTTTTAGTTGACTAAAATACTAGGGAAAGGGATACTCCTGCGCTCACGGTGAACGCAGGGACGGACGGCAGCCATGCGACTGACAACGAAAGGCCGCTACGCGGTCACTGCGATGCTAGACCTCGCTATCAACCAGCACTTGGGCCCGATCCGGCTGGCGGCGATCTCGGACCGGCAGGGCATCTCCCTGTCCTACCTCGAGCAGCTCTTCGCCCACCTGCGGCGTCGCGATCTCGTCAAGAGCGTTCGCGGCCCCGGGGGCGGCTACCAGTTGCGCCGTGATGCCGATTCCATCAGCATCGCCGAGGTCATCGCGGCAGTGAACGAGGACACGGACGCCACGCGCTGCGGCGGCAAGGGGGGGTGCCAGGACGGCGATACCTGCCTCACGCACCACCTGTGGATGGATCTCTCGGACCGGATCCGGGACTTCCTCCAGGACATCAGCCTCGGTGACCTGGTCAGCCGCCACGAAATCCGCGAAATCTCCCGGGCCCAGCAGCGCCGCAGCGGCGACCGCACCGGGGAAGAAGACAGCAGCCTGCTCATCGGCCGCGCCTGAGGCGCGCCGGGATGGCGTACGGTAAGCAGTAAAGGGGTAAGCACCATGTCCCAGGAAGTCATCGACGAGCGTATCGGCAAGGAGTACGCCGCCGGCTTCGTGACCGACATCGAGTCGGACACGCTGCCGCCGGGCCTGGACGAGGATGTCATCCGCTTCATCTCCGCGAAGAAGGGCGAGCCCGAGTGGCTCCTCGAGTGGCGCCTGGAGGCCTACCGGGGCTGGCTCGAGATGGCCACGCCGGAATGGGCGCACGTGCATTATCCGCCCATCGACTACAACGCCATCTCCTACTACTCGTCGCCGAAGAGCTTCGAGGACAGGCCGAAAAGCCTGGACGAGGTGGACCCGGAGCTCCTCGAGGTCTACGAGAAGCTCGGCATCCCGCTTCATGAGCAGGAGATGCTCGCCGGCGTCGCCGTGGATGCCGTTTTCGACTCCGTGTCCGTGGCCACCACCTTCCGCGAGAAGCTGGCCGAGGCGGGCGTCATCTTCTGCTCCATCTCCGAGGCGGTGCACGAGTACCCGGAGCTGGTGAAGAAATACCTGGGCTCCGTGGTACCCCGGCGCGACAATTTCTACGCCGCCCTCAACAGCGCGGTGTTCACCGACGGCTCCTTTGTCTACATCCCGAAGGGCGTGCGCTGCCCCATGGAGCTGTCGACCTACTTCCGCATCAACGAGGCCAACACGGGGCAGTTCGAGCGCACGCTCATCGTCGCCGACGAAGGCAGCCACGTGAGCTACCTCGAGGGCTGCACAGCCCCCATGCGCGACGAGAACCAGCTGCACGCGGCGGTGGTCGAGCTGGTGGCGCTGGACGACGCCGAGATCAAGTACTCGACGGTGCAGAACTGGTACCCCGGTGATGCCGAGGGCCGCGGCGGCATCTACAACTTCGTGACCAAGCGCGGCGTCGCCCACACCAATGCCAAGATTTCCTGGACGCAGGTGGAAACCGGGTCGGCGGTGACCTGGAAATACCCGAGCTGCGTACTCCGCGGCGATAACAGCGTGGGTGAGTTCTATTCCGTGGCGCTGACCAACAACCTGCAGCAGGCCGACACCGGCACCAAGATGATCCACCTCGGCAGGAACACCCGCTCGACGATCATCTCGAAGGGTATCTCCGCCGGCCGCAGTTCGAATGCCTACCGCGGCCTGGTGCGCATGAGCCCCCGGGCCGAGGGCGCCCGCAACTACACTCAGTGCGATTCGCTGCTTATCGGCGACGCCTGTGCGGCGCACACCTTCCCCTACATTGAGAGCCGCAACCCGTCGGCGGTGGTCGAGCACGAGGCCACGACCTCCAAGGTCAGCGACGACCAGCTCTACCTGTGCCAGCAGCGGGGACTCGACGCCGAGAAGGCCGTGTCCATGATCGTCAACGGCTTCTGCAAGGAGGTCTTCCGCGAACTTCCCATGGAGTTCGCCGTGGAGGCCGGCAAGCTTCTCGAGGTCAGCCTCGAGGGTTCCGTGGGCTAGGGCCGCGGCGGTAGCGGAAAAGACAACGCGGCCGCCCCGGCCGCCGAGTGGAGAGAGACCAGATGTTGACCATCGACAACCTGCACGCCCGCGTGGAGGGCAAGGACATCCTCAAGGGGCTGTCCCTGTCTGTCGCCCCCGGGGAAGTCCACGCCATCATGGGGCCGAACGGTTCCGGCAAGAGTACGCTCGGGCATATCCTGGCCGGGCGGCCGGGCTACGAGGTGACCGCGGGCAGCGTCACCTTCGCGGGTGAGGACCTGCTCGCCATGGACACGGAAGAGCGCGCCCGCGCCGGCGTGTTCCTCGCCTTCCAGTACCCGGTGGAGATTCCCGGGGTCAGCAACATGGAATTCCTGAAAGCCAGCGTTGATGCGGTGCGCGAGCACCGGGGCGAGGAGCCCCTGGACGCGGTGACGTTCATGAAGAAGGCCCGGGAGGCCTGCAAGGTCGCCAGCCTGGACCAGGCTTTCCTGAAGCGCGGGGTCAACGAGGGCTTTTCCGGCGGCGAGAAGAAGCGCAACGAGCTGCTGCAGATGCTGCTGCTCGAGCCGCGGCTGGGCATTCTCGACGAGACCGACAGCGGCCTGGACATCGACGCCCTGCAGGTCGTGGCCGAGGGGGTCAACAGCCTGCGCGGCGCGGAGCGCAGCTTCATCCTCGTTACCCACTACCAGCGCCTGCTCAACTACATCCAGCCGGACAGGGTGCATGTGCTGGCGGGAGGGCGGATCGTGCGCTCGGGAGACGCCTCCCTGGCCCTGCACCTGGAGGACAAGGGTTACGCCTGGCTGGAGGACGAGGTCGCCTGATGGGGAGCAGCATGCACGAAACGCTCGCTGCCGCGGCTGCCGCAGCGCCGGACTGGCTCGCCCCCGCGCGGAACGCGGCGCGGGAGGCCTGGGCGGCAACGCCCCTGCCCACGCGCAAGACTGAGCAGTGGAAGTACACCAGTATCGCGCCGCTGGAGCAGGACTTTGGCCCCGGCCGGGCGGTGGAACTGGCCCCGGCGACGGTCGACGGGCTGCTGCCGGACATCGGCGCGCTGCGCCTCGTGTTCGTCAACGGCCACTTCGCCCCCGCGCTCTCCAGCGGGAAGCTGCCCGAGGGGCTGGAGCTCGTGCGCTTCGCCGAGGCCGACGACAGCCAGGCCGCGCGCATCCGTGAGCACCTCGGCAGTGCGCTGCCGGAAGCGGGCCACCCCTTCGCGACCCTGAACGGCGCGGCGCTCGCCGACGGCCTGTTCCTCGCCGTGGCGCCGGGCGCCAGCATTCACACGCCGCTGCAGCTGGCCTGGCTCACCGCCGGCGATGGCGAAGCGTTCACGGTGACCCCACGCCTCCTGCTTCTCGCCGGTGAGAACAGCTGCCTCTCGGTGGTGGAGCATTTCGCCGACGCCGGCGGCAGCGCCCCGAGCTTCAGCAATGCGGTGACCGAGCTGCTGCTCGCGCCCGGCGCGACCGTCAACCACTACCGCCTGAACCTGGAGCAGGGCCGGGCCCTGCACATCGGCGGCGTGCACGCGCGCCTGGAGCGGGATGCGACGTTGAATGGCTTCTGCCTCGGCCTCGGTGCGGATCTGAAGCGTCTCGACCTGGTCGCGACCATGGCCGGGCCGGGCGCGCACGCGGAACTCGACGGCATCTACCTGCCCCGGGGCGACGAGCACGTGGATTACCACACCTGCCTCGAGCATGCGGTGCCGCACTGCACGTCGTCGGAGACCTTCCGCGGTGTGATCGGCGACCGGGCGCGGGCCGTGTTCAACGGCCGCATCCATATCCACCCGCAGGCGCAGAAGACGCGGGCGGAGCTGTCGAACAAGAATCTCCTGACCAGTGCCGAGGCGGAAGTGAACAGCAAGCCGGAGCTGGAGATCTACGCCGACGACGTCCAGTGCGCGCACGGCGCCACGGTCGCCCAGCTGGATGCACTGGCGTTGCATTACCTGCGCAGCCGCGGGGTCTCCCGCGAGGAAGCGCAGGTCATGCTGAGCTTCGGTTTCGTCAACGAGGTGCTGGAGAGCGCGCGCCTCGAGCCGCTGCGGGACGCCCTGCGCCCGCTGCTGGCCCGGCGCTTCGCCCGTGACCCGTCCCTGGTGAGGCACCTGGCGTGAACCAGCCGCAGACGATAGGCCTGGAATTCGACGCGGCGGATATCCGCCGCGATTTCCCGATCCTCGGCGAGGAGGTCAACGGGCACCCGCTCGTCTACCTCGACAACGCGGCGACCACGCAGAAGCCGGAAGCAGTCATTGACGCGATCGCCGACTACTACCGCTACGACAATGCCAACGTGCACCGGGGCGTGCACACGCTGAGCGACCGGGCCACGCAGAAGTTCGAGGCGGCCCGGGAGACCGTGGCACGCTTCCTGGGCCTCGCCGACAGCCGCGAGGTCATCTGGACCCGGGGTACCACCGAAGCCATCAACCTCGTCGCCTACAGCTGGGCCCGGCAGCAGCTGCGGGAGGGTGACCGGGTGCTGGTGCCCTGGCTCGAGCACCACTCGGACATCGTGCCCTGGCAGCTCGCCGCCCGGGCGACGGGCGCCGAGGTCGTGCCCGTACCGGTGACGGATCTCGGGGAGATCGACCTCGATGCCTTCGACGATCTGCTCGACGACCGGGTGCGGCTGGTGGCGGTCAATCACGTATCCAATGCCCTCGGCACGATCAACCCCGTGGCCGAGGTCGCCCGCCGCGCGAGGGCGGTCGGCGCGCTCGTGCTCGTGGACGGTGCCCAGGCCGTCGGCCACTTCCCGGTGGACGTAACCGCCCTCGGCTGTGACTTCTACGCCTTTTCGGGCCACAAGCTTTTCGGCCCGACGGGGATCGGGGTGCTCTGGGGCCGGGCGTCGCTGCTCGAGACCATGCCGCCCTTCCTCGGCGGCGGCGAGATGATCGAGCGCGTGAGTTTCTCCGGAACCACCTTCAACACGCTGCCCTTCAAGTTCGAGGCGGGCACGCCGGACATCGCCGGCGCCATCGGCCTTGCCGCGGCCATCGATTACCTCGGGGGTGTGGACCGCGCCGCGGCGGCGGCCCACGAGGAGCGGCTCCTTGCCGAGACCATCGCCCGCACGGCGGACATCCCCGGCCTGACGCGCATCGGGGCGCCGGCGCGGAGCGCGGGTATCTTCAGCTTCGTGCTCGAGGGCTGCCACCCCTCCGATCTCGGCATGCTCCTGGACGAGCAGGGCATCGCCGTGCGTACCGGTCACCACTGCGCGCAGCCGCTCATGGAGCGCCTTGCGGTGCCGGGCACGGTGCGGGCATCCTATTCCATGTACAACACGCTGGAGGATGTGGAGGCCCTCGTGGCCGGCATCCGGAAAGCGCAGACGCTGTTCAGCTAGGAGGTATTGCGATGAGCGTCGAGACCTTCGACATGCACGGCCAGCCGGTATCCGTGACCCCGGCGGCGGCGGAGCACTTCCGGGCCAGCCTTGCGGCCAAAGGACTGCCGGCGGTGCGCATCAGCGTGCGCGAAAGCGGCTGTACCGGGTTCAAGTACGTCATGGAGGAGGTTGCGGCCGCCGAGGAAGGCGACGTGACCGTGACCCTCGACAACGGCATCGCGCTCTACCTGGACGACGAGGCCGTGGAATTCCTTCGCGGCACGCAGATCGACTACGAGCGCGAGGGCATCAACCGGACCCTGACGTTCCGTAACCCGAATGTCGTGGCCGAGTGCGGTTGCGGCGAGAGCTTCAGCGTCGAATAGGGCCGTGTCTTCCCAGGAACGCACGGTTCTCACCACGAACCGCGACTGCCCCGGCCGCCTCGTGCCCGTGGGCGACCCGGTGACGATCCCGGCGCACAGTTTCGTGACCCTCACCCAGGCCCTGGGCGGCAATTACACCGTGGTCTACAACGGCAACATGGTGCGCGTGGACGGCACCGACGCGGACGCCCTGGGTTTCGAGCCCATGCAGCTCGACTTCGAGCCGCCCGCGGACGGGCGCATCAGCGAAGAGCAGGTGTGGGAAGCGTTGCACACGGTCTTTGACCCGGAGATCCCGGTGGACCTCGTCAACCTCGGCCTGATCTACCGGGTCGACATCGACCAGGAGGCCGGCAAGGTGAGCGTCGCCATGACCCTGACGGCGCCCGGTTGCGGCATGGGGCCGGTGCTTGTCGGCGATGTGGAGTACCGGCTGCGGCAGGTGCCCCACGTGCGCGAGGTCGCGGTGGAACTCGTTTTCGATCCGCCCTGGCACCGCAACATGATGTCCGAGGAAGCCCAGCTCGAAACGGGCATGTTCTACTGACACCCGCAACGAGACGAGCATGAGCGACAGCGCCCCCGCCAACCCCTTCGGCGACTCCATCACCAGCGAAGACATCGTCGACACGCTCGGTTTCTTCGACAGCTGGGAGGACCGTTACCGCTATATTATCGACCTCGGCAAGGAACTGCCGCCGCTGCCGCAAACACTGCACACGGACGACCGCCTCGTGCGCGGCTGCCAGAGCCAGGTGTGGATGGATATCACGGAGCGCGACGGCCGGCTGCAGCTGGCGGTGGACTCCGATGCCTTCATCGTGAAGGGGCTGCTCGGCGTGGTGCTCGCCGCCTACAACAACCGCACGCCCGAAGAGATCCTCGCCTTCGATATCGACGGTTATTTCGAGGAACTCGAGCTGCTGCGCCACCTTTCGCCCACCCGGGGCAACGGCCTGCGCGCCATGGTCGCGCGGATCCGCGAGGCTGCTGACAGCGCAGCCTGAGGTCGAGCTGTCGCGGAAACACGGGTCGAAGCTGCAAGTTCTTCGCACGGTTCCGGGGCGACTGCGGGATACTTCTCTCAGTCGCTCCCCGATACACGCTTTGTGAGAGAAGTATCCCGCAGTCGCCCCTGACGCCTTGCCTACTGCTATCAGGACGAATGCAGATGGCGGAGCGTGCCCCCAGCCTTGCCCGGCCGGGACGCTCCCCGCTAAACGCCTGGCGGGGGCACTTCCCGGCACCCGCCCCTACCGCCATAGCGTTGGAAGTTCGTAAGGCGCTAGGGGTGGGGGCGGAAGTCTTCTCTCACAAAGCGTGTATCGGGGAGCGACTGAGAGAAGACTTCCGCCCTCACCCCGGGAATCATGCGAAGAAGCCATAAAAAAGCGCCAGCCCAACGGACCGGCGCTCCTTGAATGTGCCGCCGCTTTTTCCGCGGCGGCCTGCGCCTCAGGCTGCGTCCTGCTGCTCGAGCAGGTCGCTGCCGCTGCCGATGGCGATGCGGCGGGGCTTCATGGCCTCGGGGATCTCCCGCTTCAGCTCGACGTGGAGCAGGCCGTTCTCGAGGCGGGCCGATTCCACGCGCACGTGCTCGGCGAGCTGGAACTTGCGCTCGAAGTTCCGCTCCGCGATGCCCTGGTACAGGTACTCGCGCTGCTCGTCGCGCTGCTGTTGGCGGCCCGCGATCACGAGCGTGTTCTGCTCCGTGGTGATCTCCAGGTCCTCCTCGGCGAAGCCGGCGACGGCCATGGTGATGCGGTACTGGTTTTCCTCCACCAGCTCGATGTTGTAGGGCGGGTAGCTGGGCTTGCTGTCGCGTGCCAGGTTGTCCAGCAGGGACGCCATGCGATCGAAGCCGATCGCGGACTGGTAGAGCGGGGAAAAGTCGATGGTGCTACGCATTGTCATATCCTCCATAGAAGCAATATTCAGTCGCGGGCCTCATCGAGCGCCCGCATGGGGGATATGGGGGCCGGGGCCTTCCTTTCAAGACCCCCCGGTAGCCCTCAGGCGTCGCCGAAGCTGACGGCGACGCTTTTCGCGACCTGCCGCGCCTTGTCTCGGGCGGCCTCGATGGAGGGTGCGCGGGCGAGAGCGACGCCCATGCGCCGGCGCCCGGCGATCGCCGGTTTGCCGAACAGGCGCAGGTCCGTCTGCGGCGCGGCGAGGGCGCTGTCGAGGCTGCCGTAGCGGATGTCCCGGCTGTCGCCGCTGGGCAGGATGACCGCCGACGCCGCCGGTCCGCACTGCTCGATAGCGGGGATCGGCAGGCCGAGGATGGCCCGGGCGTGGAGTGCAAACTCCGACAGGTCCTGGGAGACGAGGGTCACCATGCCCGTATCGTGCGGGCGCGGGGAGACCTCGCTGAAATAGACGTGATCGCCGCTGACGAAGAACTCGACGCCGAAGAGGCCGTAGCCGCCGAGGGCGCCGGTGACCTGCTCGGCGATCACCCGGCAGGCCTGTTCCGCCGCCGGGGCCATGGGGTGAGGCTGCCAGGACTCCCGGTAGTCGCCATCGTCCTGGCGGTGGCCGATGGGGGCGCAGAAGCTGGTGCCGTCGCGGTGGCGGACTGTGAGCAGCGTGATCTCGTAGTCGAAGTCCACGAAGCCCTCGACGATGACGCGCCCGGCGCCGGCTCGGCCGCCGGCCTGCGCGGCGGCCCAGGCGGCGGGGGCGTCCTCCGGCGTCTTCACGGTGCTCTGGCCCTTGCCGGAGGAGCTCATGACCGGCTTGACCACGCAGGGTGTGCCGATCGCCGCGATAGCGGCCTCGAACTCCGCCTCGGTCCCGGCAAAGCGGTAGGGCGAGGTCGGCACGCCGAGCTCCTCCGCGGCCAGCCTTCGGATGCCCTCCCGGTTCATGGTCAGCTGCGTGGCGCGGGCCGTCGGTACCACCTGGTACCCCTCGCTCTCCAGGGCGGCGAGCGTGTCCGTGGCGATGGCCTCGATCTCCGGTACCACCAGCTGCGGCTGCTCGGCCTCGATTACCCGGCGCAGCGCGTCACCGTCGAGCATGGACAGCACGTGGCTGCGGTCCGCGACCTGCATCGCGGGTGCGTTGGCGTAGCGGTCACAGGCGATGACCTCGCAGCCCAGGCGCTTGAGCTCGATGACCACTTCCTTCCCCAGTTCGCCGGCGCCGCAGAGCAGGACGCGGGTTGCCGAGGGGGTGAAGGGTGTGCCGATGGTTGTCATGGGGGAATCCTCTGCCAGGAGCAAACGGCGATGATAGCGTCCGGGGCCTGTCCCCGGCGAGGGACGGGGCCGGTGCGTCGCGACCGCTCCGCGTGTTCAATCGTCGAGGAGGGCCTGGGCGGCCAGGCGCCCGGAAAGTGCCGCCATGGGCACACCGGCGCCCGGATGGGCACTGCCGCCCGCCAGGTAGAGCCCCTGGACCCGGCTGCGGGCCGGGGGCCGGGCGAAGCTCGCCAGGGGACCGTGGGAGGCGCGGCCATAGAGGGCGCCGCCGGACGCGGGGAAGAGCGCCTCGAAATCCTGCGGGCGCGTGACGCGGCAGGCCGCACCGCCGAGCTCGAGGCGCAGGCCGCAACGCGCCAGGAGTTCGGTGACCCGCCGCTCGAGTCCGGCAAGCTGCGTATCGCTGACCCCGCCGCGGTCGCCATCGGCCGGGGCGTTGACCAGCAGCAGCATGCGCTCGCCGGCCTCGCCCTCGACGGGCCAGGGACCGCGATCCTGGGCGCAGAGATAGACCGTGGGTGTTTCGGTGATATCCCGTTCCTTGAAGATGGCCCGGAATTCTCCGGGGTAATCGCGCCCGAAAAACACGTTGTGGAAGTCGAGGGGAAAGCCCCCGGGCCTGCCCACCACGCACCAGGTGACCGCGGAGAGGCTGCGGCGGGGCGCAGCCACGGGCTTCGTGGCGCGCCGGGCGGCCTCCCCGAGGAGGCCGCGCCCGAGGGCCGAGGCATCGCCGTTGAAGACGACCCGGTCCGCCGGCAGGTGCTCGCCGCCGGCCAGGGTCACCCCGGTGACCGCGCCGCCGCTCACCGCGATCCGCTCTGCCTCGGCGCCGTAGTGGAAGCTCACGCCGAGCGCTTCAGCCACCGAGGCCAGGGCCCGGGCGAGGGCGTGCATGCCTCCGCGCAGCAGCCAGACGCCGTCCTGCTCGACGTGGGCCACCAGCATCAGCGTCGCGGGGGCAGAGAGTGGTGATGAGCCCACGTAGGTGGCGTAGCGGCCGAAGAGCTGGCGCAACCGCGGGTCCGTGAAGTGCTCGCCGAGCACAGACCAGAGGGACTTGAAGGGCTGGATGCGGAACATGGCCGGGAGCCGGTGCAGGCCGACGCGCCCGACCAGGCTGACAGGGTTCGGCCGCTGCGCATCGATAAAGCTGTCGCGCAAGGTCGCGTAGACATCTGCCGAGCGGTCGCAGAAGTCGAGGTAGCCCTGGGCATTCTCCGCGTCGGCGAGGGCCTCGATGGCGGCGGCGGAGCGTTCCCGGTCTGCCCACAGGTCGAGGCGGCTGCCGTCTTCCCAGCCGTGGCGGGCCAGCCGCTCCGGTGTGTGCAGCTCGAGGTGATCCTCGAGGCGGGTGCCGGCGTCGCCGAGAAGGCCGTCGAAGACCCAGCGCATGGTGAAGACCGTGGGCCCGGCATCGACGCCGAGGCCGGCCACGGGTAGCCGGCGCATCTTGCCGCCCGGGGCATCACCGCGCTCGACGACCGTGACCGCGCGGCCGGTCCGGGCGAGATCGATGGCGGCGGCAAGCCCGCCGACCCCGGCACCGATGACGATGACCCGCTGTTCGCCCACGGCGCCCTGCTCAGCCGCGCTGCGCTGTCACGAACCAGGTGGCGCCGGGGAGGCTGATGCGGCCGTCCGCGAAATGCGGGGCCAGGGCGTCGGCGGCGCTGTCATAGACGCGCTGCCGGACGGCTTCGTCCTCCTCGGCCAGGAGGCGGCCGACGGGGCCGATGTTCAGCATCTCCCGGGTGGTCCGGGCCAGGTCGCCGCCGTTGCCCCAGCCCATGGTCACGTCCCGATGCTCGATCGCGACATCACTGAAGCCCGCGTCCTCCAGAATGCCCGCCAGGCGCTCCCGGTCCGCGAAAGCGAAGGGGCCGGGGGCGTGCGGATCGGGCGCGGGGGGCGGGGGCAGGTGCTCGAGCGCCGCCTTGAGCGGCAGGGCCACCCAGGGGTTGTCCTGAAGCCGCTGCCAGCAGCAGAAGGCCATGCGCCCGTCGGGGGCCAGCGCGGCGCGCAGGTTGCGGAAGGCGCCGACAGGATCGTCGAAGAACATGACGCCGAAGCGGGAGAAGAGGAAGTCCCAGCCGCCGGCCTCGAAGGCGTGCGCCGAGGCATCGGCCTGCAGGAACTCCACCGCCACCGGCAGTTCGCCGGCGTCGGCCAGGCGCTGCTTCGCGACGGCCAGCAGCGGCGCGGAGATGTCGACGCCGAGCACCCGGGCGCCCGCGCCGAGGCGCTCGGCCAGCATCAGGGTCTCGCTGCCGCCGCCACAGCCCACATCGAGCACCCGCGCGGCCCCGGCGGGGTCGCAGTGGTCGAGGAGGTCGCGGGCGATGGGGCCGAGCATGGCGGCCATCATGTGGTCCTTCTCGGCCCACTTCCGGCCCGCATCCCCGTTCCAGTAGGCGATCTGTTCCTCGTTGCTCATGGCGGCGGTTTCCCTGTTGCCTGGTGTACTTCGGGGGTGGCGGTGTGGTGCTCAGGCCAGCAACCCGCGCCCCGGGATACTCTCGAGCAGACGCCGGGTGTAGGCTTCCCGCGGCGCCGCGAAGAGCTGCTCACCGGTACCTTCCTCCACGACCTCGCCGCGGAAGAGCACGATGATGCGGTCGGCGATGTGCCGGACGACGGCGAGGTCGTGGGAGATGAACAGCATCGTCAGCCCGTATTCCGCGCCGAGTTCGAGCATGAGATCGAGAATCTGCGCCTGGATGGTGACGTCCAGGGCCGAGACGGGCTCGTCGGCGACCACGAACTCGGGCCGCGTGGCCAGGGCCCGGCCGATGGCGATGCGCTGGCGCTGGCCGCCGGAGAACTCGTGCGGGTACTTGCGCACGAAGGCACGAGCGAGGCCGACGTCATCCATGAGCTTGAGCACCTGCTGCTCGACGTTCCGCTTGTCAGCCAGGCGGTGCAGGAGCAGCGGTTCGGCCAGCGTGTCATACACCGTCATGCGCGGGTTCAGCGACGCGAACGGATCCTGGAAGATCATCTGCATGCGCCGGCGCATGCCCTGCAGGGCCTTGCCTTTCAGGGTGGTCAGCTCGGTGCCGGCGAAGCGCACGCTGCCGCCGGTGACCGGCACCAGGCGCAGGAGCGAGCGGCCGATGGTGGACTTGCCGCTGCCGGATTCGCCGACCAGGCCGAGAATCTCCCCCCGGCGCACGCTGAAGCTCACGTCGTTCACGGCCTTCACCGGCGCGGCCGGGTCACCGAACCAGGTGCGCAGCCCCGAGACTTCCACCAGCGGCTCGCCGCTCGTCTCCGGGGCCGGCTTGCTGCCGGCGGGAATGGCTGCCAGCAGCTTCTGCGTGTAGGGGTGCTCCGCCCCGTGGAAGATCGTCTGCCGGTCGCCGTGCTCGACGATCCGGCCCTGCTCCATGACCGCGATCTGGTCGGCGATGTCGGCGACCACTGCGAGGTCGTGGCTGATGAAGATCACGCCGATGTCGTGCTTTTTCTGCAGCGACGCAAGCAGCCGCAGGATCTGCGCCTGGATGGTGACATCGAGGGCGGTGGTGGGTTCGTCGGCGATCAGGAGTTTCGGCTCGTTGATGAGCGCCATGGCGATCATCACACGCTGGCGCATGCCGCCGGAGAACTCGTGCGGGTAGTTGTCGATGGTGGTCGCCGGGTCGCGGATGCCCACTTCCTCGAGAAGCGCCAGGGCGCGCTCCCGGGCGTCCGCCCGGCTGACTCTCTGGTGGTAAACCAGCGGCTCGACCAGCTGCTCGCCGATGCGCAGGTAGGGGTTCAGGCAGGTCATCGGATCCTGGAAGACCATGGTGATGTCGCGGCCCCGGACGGCGCGCAGCTCGCGCTCGCTCATGGCGAGCAGGTCGCGGCCCTCGAACAGGGCCCGGCCGCCGTCGATGCGCCCCGGCGGCATCGGTACCAGGCCCAGCAGGCTGTAGCAGGCCACGGACTTGCCGGAGCCGGACTCGCCGATGATCGCGGTGATCTCTCCCTTTTCCACCGTGAAGCTGATGCCGTCCACGGCCCGGGTAACTCCGGCGCGGCCGGCGAAGCTGACCCGGAGGTCCTCGACGCTGAGCAGGGCCACGGCGGCTAGTCCTTCGCACCGCGCACGTCCAGCGCATCGCGCAGGCCGTCGCCGAGGAAGTTGAGGGAGAAGAGCGTCAGCGTCAGCGCCGCCCCCGGGAAGATCAGCAGCCAGGGATACTCTTCCATGGTCTCCGCCCCGTAGGAGATGAGCAGCCCCCAGGAGGTCTGCGGTGGCTGGATGCCGAGTCCGAGGAAGGAGAGGAAGGCCTCGAGCAGCATGACCTGGGGAATGGTCAGGGTGGTGTAGACGATGATCGGGCCCAGGGCATTGGGCACGAGGTGCCTGCGGATGATCGTCGTGGTCGGCAGGCCGATGGAGATGGCGGCCTCCACGAATTCCTGCTGCCGCAGGCTCTGCACCTGCCCGCGCATGATGCGCGCCATGGTCAGCCATTCGACGGCGCCGATGGCGAGGAACAGCAGCAGCACGTTGCGCCCGAAGACCACCATGAGCAGCACGATGAAGATCATGAAGGGCAGGGCGTAGAGAATGTCCACGAGGCGCATCATCACCGCATCGACCTTGCCGCCGGCGTAGCCGGCGATGGCGCCCCAGGTGACGCCGATGAGCAGGGCGACGGCCGTGGCCACGAAGCCCACGGCCAGGGAAATGCGGCCGCCGTAGAGGATCTGCGTGAGCAGGTCGCGCCCGAACACATCCGTACCCAGCCAGTGCGCGGCCGAGGGCGGCGTGGCGCCGAGGTCCAGGTCCTGCGCATCGTAGGCGTAGGGCGCCACCCAGGGTGTGAGCAGGGCTAGGAGGATCAGTACCACCATGACCACCAGGCCGAAGACCGCCAGGCGGTTGCGGCGCAGCCGGACCCAGGCGTCCTGCCAGAGGGAGGTGCCGGCCTCGGCCTGCTGCAAAGCGCCGGCTTCGCTCATCGGCTGCCTCCGAACTGGAGCCGCAGCCGCGGGTTGAGCCAGGCCGCGAGGATGTCCGAGGCCAGGTTGAAGAGCACGATCAGCGTCGACAGGAAGACGGTGGTGCCGAGGATCATGGTGTAGTCGCGGTTGAAGGCGGCCTGCACGTAGAAGCGGCCGAGGCCGGGAATCTGGAAGATCGTCTCGACCACGAAGGAGCCGGCGAGCAGGCCGGCGAAGGCGGGGCCGAGGAAGGCCACCACGGGAATCATGCCGCCGCGCAGCGCGTGTTTCACCACCACCTGCCACTCGGGCAGCCCCTTGGCCCGGGCGGTGCGGATGTAGTCCTGGTTCAGCACCTCGAGCATGCCGGCCCGGGACAGCCGCGCGATATAGGCGGCGTAGGCCGCGCCCAGGGTGATGCTGGGCAGCAGCTTGTCGCCGGGAATGTCTCCCCAGCCCGACACCGGCAGCCATTCCAGGTGAATCCCGAACACCAGCACGAGCAGCGGGCCGAGGAGGAAGGTGGGCATGCAGATGCCGATCATCGCCGCCGCCATGGGCAGGTAGTCCTGGGCCGTGTTCGGTTTCAGGGAGGCGAAGATCCCGGCGCTGCCACCGATGAGCACGGCGACCAGCAGGGCATAGAGACCGAGCTCGGCGGTGACGGGAAGCCCCGCGGCGATCAGCTCGTTGACGCTGCGGCCGGGGTACTTGAAGGAGGGGCCCAGATCCCCCCGGGCGAGGTCGCCGAGGTAGGCGGTGTACTGCTGCACGAGCGGCAGGTCGAGGCGGTACTGGCGCTCCAGGGCGGCTTTCACCTCCGGCAGCACGGCCTTCTCGCTGTCGAAGGGGCCGCCGGGGGCGATGCGGACGAGGAAGAAGGTGACGGTGATGACCGCCAGGATCACCGGGACCGCCTGTAGCAGCCGGAGGGCGATGAAGCGGCCCACGCTAGCGCGTCTCCCCCGGCACCTGCTGCCAGGCGGGGTCCAGCCAGACATAGCGCAGGTTGAGCGAGTCCATCAGGTTGGCGGGCATGCCTTTCACGCTCGGGTGAATGAGGTGGCGGCTGGTGTAGGTGTAGATGGGGATAATGGGCATCTGTTCCATGAGCAGGGTCTCTGCCTCGCGGAAGATCCGGAAACGCTCTTCCCGGCTCTGCGCCCGCGGCGCCAGGTTCTGGATCAGGTCGTCGTAAACGGGGCTGGCGAAGCCCGTGTTGTTGTTGCCGCCGCCGGAGAGGTAGAGGTCGAGGAAATTGTTCGGGTCCACGTAGTCGCCGATCCAGCCGCGGCGGGCGATGTCGAAGTTCATGGTGCTGACGGCGTCGAGGTAGACCTTCCACTCCTGGTTGGCGATCGTGACCTCGATGTTGAGGACATCCTTCCACATCTGCTGCACCGCGACGGCGATTTTCCGGTGCGCTTCCTGGGTGTTGTAGATGAGCTCTACCCCCGGCCAGCCCTCGCCATCCGGGTAGCCGGCCTCGGCCAGCAGGCGGCGCGCTTCTTCCGGGTCGTGGTCGAAGAGCTTCGGCGGCTCGTAACCCAGGGTACCGGGGGGCGTGATGCTCCAGGCGGGCACCACGGAGCCCTGCATGACCGTCTTCGAGAGGGTCGCCCGGTCCACGGCCATGGACAGCGCCTTGCGCACGCGCACGTCGTCCAGCGGCGGACGCTCCGTGTTCACCAGGTAGAAGTAGGTGCCGAGGTAGGGCGCCTGGACGTAGGGCGAGCCGTCCATGGCCTGGTACACGGGAATCTTGTCCAGCGGCAGGGACTGGGTGTAGTGCAGCGCGCCGGCGCGGAACATCCGCTCCTCGCTGACCAGGTTCTCCGTCGGGTAGAAGACGACGCCGTTCAGCCGTACGCGCTCGGCGTCCCAGTAGGTCTCGCTCCTGGCCATGCGGATGCGCCGGTTCAGCTTCCACTCGGTGAGCACGAAGGGCCCATTGCCGACGATGTTCTCCACCCGGGTCCAGCGGGTGAAGCGGTCCGTCATGCTGCCGTGAGCCAGGATCGTTTCCGGGTGCACGGCGAAGGTGCTGTAGTGGTCCATGAGCTGGATGAAGTAGGGCGTGGGCTCGGTGAGCGTGACCTCCAGCGTCAGCGGGTCCAGCGCCTTGACGCCCACTTCATCGAAGTTTTCGAGCGTGCCGGTGGCGAAGGCCTCGGCATTCTTCACCGGGTAGAGCATGTAGGCGTAGAGGTTGCCCATCTCCGGGTGCAGGGCCCGCTTCCAGGACCAGACGTACTGGTCGGCGGTGATCGGGTCGCCGTTGGACCAGCGGGCGTCGTCCCGGAGGTGGAAGGTCACCACGCGGCCGTCCTCGCTCACGTCCCAGGCCTCGGCGACCCCCGGCTCGGGCTCGAGCGTGTAGGGGTTCTTGACGGCGAGGCCCTCGAAGAGCGCGCGGATCAGGTGGTTTTCCGGTACCCCGGTGACCACGTGCGGGTCGAGGCCCTGCGGCTCACTGCCGTTGCCGTAGTGGAGGATGCCCTCGCGGTTGCCCCGCTCGACATTGGTCTCGCCGCTGCCGCAGGCGCCGAGGACAAGCAGCAGGGCGGTGAGCAAGACTGTAAGCAGGGTTCGGGGCAACACGACATGCCATGACCGGGCCAGCCGGCAGTATACGTAAGTCACCGGGGGTGCCCAACCGGTCCCGCGCCGCTGGGGCGGGACCGGGTCGGGTTCACCCGGGACAGTCTACGGATCGACGTTCAGCTTGCCGGCGTCGATCATGGCCTGGATGGCGTCGCTGCCCTCGAGCCCGCCGACCAGGTCCACGCCCTCGAAGGTGATCGTCTGGTCGACCTGCGCCGCGGCGCCCGCCTCGCCCGTGAAGCCGCCGGACCGGCTGACCTCGACGATGGTGTTCGCACCATCGAAGCTGGCCTGCAGGTAGGCGTCGATGCGCTCGCTGGCGTCGCTTTCCGGGAGCAGGTCGGCCACGTTGATCGCAAAGCTCGTGTCTTCCGCGACGGTGACCTCGCCGTCTTTCCAGGTGACCTCGGACTGGCCGAAGATCTTCACGTCGCCGTCGGCGGCCCCGGCCGCCTCGCTGTCGTCGTGATAGGTCAGCGCGATGCTCTCCACCCCGAGTTCGTCCAGGGAGGCCAGTTCGCCGGCGTCGGTGACGCCGTCGCTGTCGGCGTCCTGCCATACCGCGAACTGGCTCCAGGCCTCGTCACCGGCATCCAGCACCTGGTTCTGGTTGCTGTCGAAGACCTCGGCCACGGCTTCCATGTCCGTTTCGGCGCTTTCGCTCCACTCGGTGAACACGTACTCGCGGGCTTCGTCCACGGTGCCCGAGTCGTTGGCGTCCACCACCAGCAGGCCGTCGTCGCCGGCGACCCAGGCGCTGTTCACCGCCTCGCCGGTGGCCTGGTCCGTGAACACCACCCCGGCCTCCCGGGACAGGTACTCCACGCCGTCGCCGTCGAGGTCGAGGGCGATCGGGGCCGTTGCCATGGCGGGCGGATTGATCAGTACCTGGACTGCGGGGCTCGTATTGGCATTGCCGTCCGTTGCGTCATAGGTGAAACGGGCCGACGGCATCGCCGTGTAGCTGATCCCGGACAGGAAATAGTCGCTGCTGTCCGTGCTGTCGCCGGAGCGGGTGAAACCATCCGCATACTCTGTTGCCTCGAACTTCAGCCGGTCGAAGACAATCCCCGCCGGTAAGGTGAAGCTTCCGTTGCTTCCCCCGATGTCGTAGTTCACAGACGCACCGTCAAGGGTCGCGCCATCACGGCCACTGAACGTCCAGCTACCGACTTTCTGTCCGCCAAGGTAGGCGGTGACCCGGCCGACTTCGCCGCTTTCCTCGTTGGTGATCAGGCGGCCGATGTCGATGGTGGCGCCGGTGGCCGGACTGTCAGTGAAGTACAAGTGGATGGCCTCGGAGGAGCCCTCCCGGAAACCGAGCTGTTCAGACACCTCGTTCTGGGCGGTGCCGCCTGTGCTCCGCACTCCCAGGCCCTGCGACTGGTACGTCAGTGCGGCACTGCTGCTGCCCGAGAAGCCACTGGCGGCGGCCTGAATGCCCGGCCAGCTGGTACCCGAGCCGAAATCCACGGAGGTGGAGGTGCCGCTTCCGATATCAGCGGTACCAGCGACCCAGTAGAACTCTGCTTCCGTGGTGAAAGTGTCGCCTGCGGAAGCGGCCGAAAAGCTCCCGCTATCACCACCGCGCATATACAGCGTGCCGGTGTCCGGGAGCGTTCTGAGGGTGAAAGTAAGGTCCGCTTCTGCAGTTTCCACGTCTTCACCGCCCAGGGTGGGGTCCGACGCCGGTGATCCCTCGCGCACCGTCGGTGTAGTTTCGCCAGGGTCGACACCCCCGCCTACGTTGAAACCACGGTACAGCACGAAAGAGTCGCTGACCGTCTCGCCATGGGGCAAGGTCTCACCTGCCATGAAAAGCGTGGCCGTCGTGAGCACCGGATCCGCCGTCGGGGGATCGTTGGGCTCGGGCGCCGGGTTCACGGTGAGGTTCACCGTGGCCTCGTTGGAGACCAGGCCGTCGTTGTCCTCGACGGTGTAGGTGAAGCTGTCCGGTCCGTTGTAGTCCGGGTCCGGGGTGTAGGTGACGGTGCCGTTGGCGTTGACCACCAGGCTGCCGTTCGCCGGCCCGCCGGTGACGACGACGGTGGCGGGGTCAATGCTGCCGTCGGGGTCGCTGTCGTTGCCGGTGATGGAGAAGGTGACGGCAGTGTCCTCCGCCGTGCTGGCGGCGTCATCGATGGCCACGGGC
>NZ_JBTOLW010000045.1:0-16547 GCF_054552115.1 Pseudohaliea sp.
ACGGAATTGGGTTTGTGGGGGAAGCGGGGTGTTGGGGGGGGTGGGGGGGGTAGTGGGGGTTTTGGGGGTGGGGGGGGGGGGGGTGCGGAGTCCGGGTGGCGGGGGGTGTCGTTTTTGCGATTCCGGAACCCCCTGTTACCACGACCGACCCGGCACGCATGGCACCCTGCTACCACCGGCCGGGTCGGAACGAATTGCACCCTGAGGCAACCCTGAACTAAAACCCGATAAGGTAAACTCGCCGCCCATGACGAAAACCCGCCGGCCGCTGCTCAAACTCGCCATCGTGCTCCTGCTCCTCGCCGGCGTGGCTGTGGTGATGCTCGATGCGCGGATCACGGCGACCTTCTCCGATCGCATGTGGGCGCTGCCGGCAAAGGTGTTTGCGCGGCCGCTGGAGCTTTTCGTGGGTGCGCCCCTCAAGGCCGAGGACCTGGCCTGGGAGCTGGAGCTGCTCGGCTACAAGCCCGTGACCAGCGCCCGGGCGCCGGGGCAGTACTCGCGCAACGGCAGCGTCTTCGATATCTACACGCGCGGTTTTGCCTTCCCCGGCGAGCGCGAGCCGGCGCGGGGCGTGCGGCTGGTGCTGAGCGGCGGGCGGGTGTCGGCGCTGGTCAGCGGCAACGCCGACGTGCCGCTCATGCGCCTCGACCCGCTGCAGATCGGTGGCATCTACCCGTCGCACGGGGAAGACCGGCTCCTGGTGCGGCTCGAGGACGTGCCGGAGACCCTGGTGGCCGGGCTCCTGGCGGTGGAGGACCGCCGCTTCTACGAGCACTGGGGCTTTTCCATCACCGGTATCGCCCGGGCGGCTTTCTCCAACCTGCGCAGCGGCCGGGTGGTGGCCGGCGGCAGCACCATCACCCAGCAGCTGGTGAAGAACTACTATCTCACCCCCGAGCGCACCATCGTGCGCAAGCTCACGGAAATCGCCATGGCGGTGCTGCTGGAGCTGCACTACAGCAAGGACGCGATCCTCGAGAGCTACCTGAACGAGGTCTACCTCGGCCAGGAGGGGCCGCGGGCCATCCACGGCTTCGCGCTGGCGGCGCGGCATTATTTCCAGGCGCCGCTCTCCCAGCTCGGGCTGCACCAGCAGGCGTTGCTCGTGGGCATGATCAAGGGGCCCAGCCTGTACAACCCGCTGCGCAACCCCGAGCGGGCAAAAGAGCGGCGCAACCTCGTCCTCGACGAGATGGCAGAGGCCGGGATTATCAACGACGGCCAGGCGGCAGTGGCGAAGGCCATGCCCCTCGGCGTGAACCGGGCGCCGCGGCTGCGCGACGCCTTCCCGGCCTACCTGGACCTGGTGCGCCGGCAGCTGCGCGAGGAGTATCGCGAGGAGGACCTCGCGACCCTCGGCCTCAGCATTTTCACGCCCTTCGACCCGATCCTGCAGCGGCAGCTGGAGCGCAGCACGAGCGCGGTGCTGGAGGGGCTCGACGAGGACCTGGAATCGGCCAGCATCGTCACCCGGGTGGACACGGGCGAGGTGGCGGCGCTGGTCGGCGGCCGGCAGGTGCGCTACGCGGGCTTCAACCGGGCGCTGGATGCGCGCCGGCCCGCCGGGTCCCTGCTCAAGCCGGCGGTGTACCTGGCCGCCCTCGAGCAGTATGAGCGCTATACCTTGGCCACGCGCATCGACGACAGCCCGCTGCGCTACGAGGGGCCGAACGGCCGGGTCTGGGAGCCGGAGAATTTCGAGGAGACGTTCCACGGCGAAGTGCCGCTGTACCGGGCCCTGGCCGAGTCCTACAACGTGGCCACGGCCCGCCTCGGCCTCGCCCTCGGCGTCGACCGGGTGCACGACATGCTGGAGCGCCTCGGCCTGCCGGAGGCGCCGGCCCTGCCGGCGGTGACGCTGGGAGTTGGTGAGTACTCGCCAGTGATGATCGCGCGGCTGTACCAGGCCATCGCCGCCGGGGGTTTCCGCATGCCCCTGCGCAGCATCCGCGACATCGTCGATGCCCGCGGCGAGCCGCTCCGGCGCTACCCGCTGGCCTACGACCGGCGCGTGGACCAGCGCGCCGTGCACCTGCTGCACTATGCCCTCCGTGCCGTGGTGCGCGAGGGCACCGGGCGCACGGTCTACCGCCGGCTGCCGCAGGATTTTGCGGTGGCGGGCAAGACCGGCACGACGGACGGCTTCCGCGACTCCTGGTTCGCCGGCTTCTCCGGTGACCTGCTGGCGGTGAGCTGGATCGGCCACGACGACAACGAGGCCACGGGGCTCACCGGGGCCACCGGCGCCGGGCGCATCTGGGCCGACTTCATGGCCGCGGCGGCGCGCCGGCCCCTGGCCTACCGCATGCCCGCCGGGGTTTCGCTGCACTGGGTGGACGAGGCCACGGGGCTCGCCAGCCGCGAGGGCTGCGAGGGCGCGCGGCTGCTACCCTTCATCGACGGCAGCGAGCCCGAGGGGCAGAGCCCCTGCGCGCGCCGCGGCAACCCGGTGCGGGACTGGTTCCAGCGCCTGTTTGGAGATGACACATGAGCCTTCGCCCGCTGTTCGTGCTCGCCCTCGCCGCATTCCTCGCCGCCTGCGCCGGCAGCCCGTCGCGGCAGGAACCCGCGCCGGTGGTCACGCCGCCCGGCGAGAGCGGCCGGCCCGCGCCGGCACCCGCGCCCCCGCCGGCGGCACCGGCGACAGATGCGGTCACGGGCCTGCTGGCCCGGGCCCGCGACGCCCGCGAGGCGGGGGAGACGGAGCGCGCCCTGGCGCTGCTCGAGCGCGCGCAGCGGCTGGACCCGGCGCGCGGCGCGCTCTACCTGGAGCTGGCGCGCACCCACGCCGCCGCCGGGGACGGGGCCCAGGCGAAGGCGTTTGCCGAGCGCGGGCTGCTCTACTGCCGCGGCAGCGAGTGTGCCGCGCTGTCGCGCTTCACGCAGTAGCCCCGCCGCCCCGGGGCGCGCCTTCCCGGGGCGCGGTGCTCACGGCAACGGTGAACGCGCCGTCCCTCGCCACGAAATCCACCCGCTGGTTGATGCAGGCGGGGCGGTCGCCGGCGGAGTGGCTGACGAACAGCAGCTGGCTGTCGCTGTGCGCGGCCACGTGGTCCACGGCGCGCAGCAGCAGCCGGCGGTGCCAGGCGTCCAGGCCCAGCGTGGGCTCGTCGAGCACCAGCACCTGCGGGCCTTTCACCATGGCCCGGGCCAGCAGCACCATGCGCTGCAGGCCGAAGGAGAGGTCGTCGAAGCGCGCCGAGCCAAGGTCGCCCAGGGCCAGCGCCTGCAGCCAGGCCTCGGCCAGCGCCCGCTGGCCGTCGCCCCAGTCGTCGTAGAGGCCGACGCTGTCGAAGAAGCCTGAAGTCACCACCTCCACCACGCGCATGCCGCGGGCGAAGGTGAGCTGCAGCTGCGTGTCCACCTGGCCGAAGTGGCGCTTGATCTCCCACACGCTCTCGCCGCTGCCGCGCCTGCGCCCGAAGAGCGTCACGTCCTGGCCGTAGGCCTTGTGGTTGTCGCCGGTGATGAGCCCGAGCAGCGTCGACTTGCCGCAGCCGTTGGGGCCGGCGATGGCGCAGTGCTGGCCGTGGTCGAAGGTCCAGTGCACGCCTTCGAGCACTGCCGTGTCGTCGAAGCTGACGGCGACCTCACGCAGGGCGATGAGCGGTGCGTCGCGCGGCGCCCGGGGCGCGCCGGGCGGGGGCGGAGGCAGCTCACCGAGGGGCGGCAGCGGCGGCAGCATAAGTGCGGCGGTTGCCGGGGCGCTGAGCACCGCCTCGCGGGGGCCGGCTGCCGCTGTGCGGCCGGCGTCCAGGAGCAGCACGTGGTTGATGGCGGCGGGCACGTCCGCCGGGTCCCGCGCCAGCAGCAGCACCGGCTGGTCGCTGGTGAGCAGCGCGTCGAGGGCGGTGTGCAGCTTCTCCTGGCTGGCGGCGTCGAGGCCGTCGAGCGGGCTGTCGAGGATGAGCAGCCCGGGTCGCCGTAGCACGGCGCTGGCGAGGAGCGCCTTGCGCAGCTCGCCGGTGCTCAGGTAGCGCAGGCCGCGCTCGAGGAGCGGCCCGAGGCCCAGCAGCTCGACCCAGTGATCCCGCGCCGCCGTGGCCGGCAGCAGGTCGCTGACGCGGGTGCCCGGGTCCCTGGCATCGGCGCTGAACTCGGAGACGTCGAGCTTGCGGTCCCGCTCTACCAGGGCCCGCGCGCGCTCGAAGCAGACATAGGCGATACCGTGGTGGGCGAGCGTGTCGGTGCGCTCCACGGTGCCGGTGTAATGGCCCAGCTCACCGGCGAGTACCCGCGCGAGGGTGGTCTTGCCGGCGCCATTGGGCCCGAGCACCGCCCACTGCTCGCCGCGGTGGATGGCGAGCGACAGGGCGCGCAGCACGGGGCGGGCGCGGTAGCTCACGGTAAGGTCCGTGACGGTGAGGAGGGTGTCGGGGGCGTTCACGGCGGGCTCCAGCGCTGCGGGCCCCTGCGGGGCCGGTCGGTGCGAGGCGCCAATGCTACAGCGTGGGGGCCGGCGATTGTAGAAGCGGCTCGCCGGCCCCGGAGCGCGCCTCCCGCTGGCGCAGCGGCTTGCTTCACCGGGGCCCGGCTGGCTTAATCGGGCGCAACCCCCAACGCCCCGGCCCCGTGTCTGTCGCACTCCTCAACCTCGTCGAGTCCCGCCTCGCCGATCACCGCCCGAAGCGCCACCGGCTGCGCCCGTTCATGAAGCGCTGCGCGGTCGCGCTCGTGCTGCAGGTGCGCGAGGGCGAGCTGTGCGTGCTCATGATCCGCCGGGCGGAGCGGCCGGGGGACCCCTGGTCCGGGCAGATGGCCTTCCCCGGCGGGCGTATGGAGCGCATCGACGCCCATGGCTTCGCCACGGCGGTGCGCGAGACCGAGGAGGAAGTCGGCCTCGTGCTCGATGCCGGGGAATGCGTCGGCCGCCTGTCGGAGGTGAATGCCCGCTCGCGCATCCGCGGCCTGGGCATGGCCGTCAGCCCCTTTGTCTTCCGCCTGCGCCGCGAAGTTGCCTTCGCCCCCAACCACGAGGTGGCCGAGGTCGTCTGGGTGCCGCTGGAGTTCCTTCTCGATACGGACAACCGGGAGACGATGGTCTGGGAGCGCAAGCCGGTCTCCCTGACCCTGCCCTGCTACTTCTACGAGGGGCGGCGCATCTGGGGCCTCTCCCTGCGCATGCTCGACGAGCTGATGGACCTGGTGACCGGCCCGGGCGGCAAGCGGCCGCCCGGGTGGCGTTACTGAGCTACTCGGGTTCTGCGGCGTCGCCGTGGATGAGGAACTGGCGGGTATTGAGCATGAGCTCGCGCAGGGCCGGGTCCTCCCGGCTCGCTTCCTTCAACCGCGCCTTGTCGATGCGGCCGGCGACGTAGGCCGCGAGCACGTCCAGCAGCACCGGGGTCATCTCCGGCTCGCGCGCCCAGCGCGGTGCATCGACGAGGTTGCCGGTGACAGCGTCGCCGGTCCAGCGCAGCCAGTAGCCGCCGCAGCTGGAGAGGACGTAGTCGCCTTTCCGGCCGTAGCTCTGGTTGGGCGTGGCGGGGTTGAAGCCGCCCTCGGGGACGGCGTCGATGCGCGACAGCGCCAGCACCCAGCGGCTGCCCTCCGGAAAGTCTTCCGCCGGGGGGCGGCAGTAGTCGCCGGCCTGCAGCCACACGCGCACCCGCTCGCGCCAGCCTTCCCCGCGCAGCGTGCGGCCGATGGCGATGTCGATGGAGTTGCCCTTGCGCTGCTCGACGGTGCCGGCGATCACGAGGTCCGCCCTTGCCTGCACATCGGCGAAGCTGCCCTCCCACAGGCAGCCGCACTCGGCGTGCCCGGGGAGGGGGAGGATGGCCGCGAGCGCGAACAGCAGGCCGGCAGCGCGCATGGCGAGAGCCGTTACTGCAGCGCCCGGGCCGCGTCGAGGGCGAAGTAGGTGAGGATGCCGTCGCAGCCGGCGCGCTTGAAGGAGAGCAGCGACTCGAGCATGACCACCTCTTCCTGCAGCCAGCCGTTGGCGAAGGCCGCCTTGTGCATGGCGTACTCGCCGCTCACCTGGTAGGCGAAGGTCGGTGCCTTGAGCTCGTCCTTCACCCGGCGGACGATGTCGAGGTAGGGCATGCCCGGCTTGACCATGATCATGTCCGCGCCCTCGGCGAGGTCCAGGGCGCACTCGTGCAGGGCCTCGTCGCTGTTTGCCGGGTCCATCTGGTAGCTGAACTTGTTGCCGCCCTTGATGTTGCCGGCGGAGCCCACGGCGTCGCGGAAGGGGCCGTAGTAGCTCGAGGCGTACTTGGCGGCATAGGACATGATCAGCGTGTTCACGTGGCCTTCGCTCTCGAGCAGTTCGCGGATGGCGCCGATGCGCCCGTCCATCATGTCCGAGGGGGCGACCACGTCGGCGCCGGCCTCGGCGTGGGACAGCGCCTGCTTCACCAGCACGTCTTTGGTGATGTCGTTCAGCACGTAGCCGTTGTCGTCGATGATGCCGTCCTGGCCGTGGGTGGTGAACGGGTCGAGGGCGACGTCGGTCATCACGCCGAGTTCCGGCACGGCGTCCTTCAGGGCGCGGGTGGCGCGCTGGGCGAGGCCGTCGGCGCTGTAGGCTTCCTCCGCCTGCAGGCTCTTGCGCTCGGCCGGCACCACCGGGAACAGGGCGATGGCGGGGATGCCGAGGCCGTGGGCCTCCTTCGCGAGCTCGACGAGCAGGTCGACGGAGAGGCGCTCCACCCCGGGCATGGAGGGTACGGCATCGCGTTCGCCGCTGCCTTCGAGGACGAACACCGGCAGAATGAAGTCCGCCGGGGTCAGGCCGTTTTCCCGCACCAGGTCACGCGCGAAGGCGCTGGCCCGGAGCCGGCGCAGGCGGGTCGTGGGGTAGGGGCCCCGGCTGCTTTTGAAGCTCATGCGCCGGAACTCCCGGCGGTGAGCATGTGGAAGACGATGTTCGCCGCCTCGAGGGTCTTGTCGATATCCTCGTCCGTGTGCGCCGCCGACATGAAGCCCGCCTCGTAGGAGGCCGGCGCCAGGTACACACCGTGCTCCAGCATGCGGTGGAAGAAGCGGCCGAAGGTTTTCGTGTCGCAGGCCATCACATCGGCGTAGTTCTCGACCGCCGGGGCGTTGGTGAAGAAGCCACCGAACATGGTGCCCGCGTGGTTGGTGGTGAAGGGCACGCCGGCGCTGTCGGCGGCGGCCTCGAGGCCATGGCAGAGGCGCGCGGTGCGGTCGAAAATCGGCTGGTAGAAGCCCGGCTGGGTGATGATATCCATGGTCGCCAGCCCCGCCGCCATGGCGATGGGGTTACCGGACAGCGTGCCGGCCTGGTACACGGGCCCGAGGGGGGCGATGTGCTCCATGATCTCGCGCTTGCCGCCGAAGGCGCCCACGGGCATGCCGCCGCCGAGGATCTTGCCGAGGGTGGTGAGGTCGGCCTCGATACCGTAGTGGCCCTGGGCGCCATGGGGCCCGAAGCGGAAGCCGGTCATCACCTCGTCGAGGATCAGCACGGCGCCGCTCTCGTTGCAGACCTCGCGCATGGCGGTGAGGAACTCGGGCTTCGGCAGCACGCAGTTCATGTTGCCGGTGACCGGCTCGACGATCAGGCAGGCGATCTTGTCGCCGTGCTCGGCGAAGCACTCGCGCAGGCCGTCCACGTCGTTGTAGGTGAGGGTGATGGTGTGCTCGGCGAGGCAGGCCGGTACGCCCGGGGAGCTGGGCACGCCCAGGGTGAGGGCGCCGGAGCCGGCCTTGATGAGCAGGGAGTCCGAGTGGCCGTGGTAGCAGCCCTCGAATTTCACGATCTTGTCCCGGTGCGTGTAGCCACGGGCGAGGCGGATGGCGCTCATGGTCGCCTCGGTGCCGGAGTTCACCATCCGCACCATGTCCATGTTCGGCATGATCTCGCAGATGCGGTCCGCCAGCTGTGTTTCGAGCTCGGTCGGTGCGCCGAAGGACAGCCCTTTCTCCGCCTGGCGGATCACCGCCTCGCGCACCTCCGGGTGGTTGTGGCCCATGATCATGGGCCCCCAGGACAGCACGTAGTCGATGTAGCGGTTGCCATCGGTATCAAAGAGGTAGGCGCCGTCGGCGCGGTCGATGAACACCGGGGTGCCGCCGACGGCCTTGAAGGCCCGCACCGGTGAATTCACGCCGCCGGGAATGTGGGCGCTCGCGCGCTCGAATAGGGCTTGTGATGTGACCATGCTGTCCTCACTGCGGGGTAAGACGGGCTCCCGGGGGAGCTTGAAGCTCCCGGATTATGGGCCTTCGCCCTCCCCCGCAACAACCCCGCGGCGGGCCCACGCGTCCCGTCAAGGGGGCTGCATCAACAGCGCCGAAGCAAAAGGGCCGGATCAGAAGGGCCGGATCAGAAGGGCTTCAGCACCACGAGGAAGACAATGGCGAACAGGAACAGCACCGGCACCTCGTTGAAGAAGCGGTAGAACACGTGGCTGTGGCTGTCCGAGTCTTCGTTGATGGCCTTCACGTAGCGCCCGCACTGGAAGTGGTAGACGATGAGGAAGGCCACGCCGGCGAGCTTGAGCCAGAGCCAGGTGGCGCTCAGGTAGTAGGCCGGCGCCAGGGCGATCATCCATGCGCCGAAGACCACCGTCAGCACCATGAAGGGCGTGACGAAACGGTACAGGCGGCGGGACATCACCGCCAGCTGCGCCCGGGTCGCGCTGTCCTCGCTGGCGGCGAAGTAGACGAAGATGCGGGGCAGGTAGAACAGGCCGGCGAACCAGCAGACGACGAAGATGATGTGCAGGGCACGTAACCACAGCATGGCGGTTTCCTTAAGTCTCGCTATAGATGAATGACAGGGAATAGCGCTCGATGCGCTCCCGGGTGACGATACCGCGCAGGCTGCGCTTGCCCGAGGGCAGGCGGCCGTAGACGCAGGCGGCCTCGACGGTTTCGCGGCGCAGCACGTCCATGGCCTGGCGCAGCGTGGCCTGCTCCGGGACCCGGGTGATGGTCCAGCGGCGCAGGTCCGCGCCCGTCAGGTCCAGGACGCCCGGATCTTCGCCTTCCGCGAGGGGCGGGGGCGGGTGCTCGCCGGTCCCCCAGGCGAGCAGGTCCTCGCCGCGCAGGAGGAACAGGTCCTCCTCGTCGCGGTGAATGACGCACCAGTCCGGCACCTGCACCGCCAGCGCCCGGAGCGCCTCGGGGCTGAGCTTTGCCGGCACGCGCACGGCGCTGGTGTCCATCCCCGAGGTGACATCCACCCGGTGCAGGAACTGCCCGAGCGGGTCCTCCGGCACCGCCCGCTCGAGCTGGCGCAGGAGCGCGTGGTGCACGGGCCGCTGGCGGAACAGGGCGGTGTTGACCAGGTTGGCGGCGACGATGGCCAGCAGCGCCGGCATGGCGACCGCCGTGGTCTGGGTCAGCTCGATCACCGCGAGGCTCGCGGCCAGCGGCGCGCCGAGTACGGTGCCCATGGTCGCCGCCATGCCGATGATCACGTAGAGCGTCATGTCCGAGGCGAGTGCCGGCAGCAGGGTCGGCCCGAGCTGGCCGAGGAGGCCGCCGAGGCAGGCGCCGATGATGAGGCTCGGGCCGATGAGCCCCACGGGCAGGCCGAAGCCCAGGTTCACGCTGGTTGCCAGCAGCTTGGTGACGGCGAGGGCCGCGAGAAGCATCAGCGTGCTCTCCCCGGCGAGAATGCGCCGCAGCGAGTCGTAGCCCATGCCGAGCACTTCGGGCACCAGCAGCGCCAGGCAGCCGGTGAGCACCCCGGCGACGGTGAAGCGGAGCAGTACCGGCCGCTGCCGGGACGCGGCCGACAGCAGTACCAGGCGAATGAACAGGGCGCCGGCAGTGCCGCAGGAGAGGCCGACGAAGAGAATGAAGGGAATCTCCCAGAGCGAATTCAGCGCGACCGGCGGCAGGGAGAAGACCGGGAAGCCGAAGTCGAGGCCGCGGCTGATGGCCGAGGCCGCCACCGCGGCGAGCATCACCGGGACGAAGCCGGCCACGGTGTACTCGGCGACGATGACCTCCATGGCGAAGATCACCCCGGCCAGCGGCGTGTTGAAGGCCGCGGCGATGCCGCCCGCGGTGCCGCAGGCGATGAGCACCCGGAGGCTGTTGTTGGGCAGGGACAGGCGCTGGCCGAGGAGGCTGTTTATCGCTCCGCCCAGGTGCACCCCCGGCCCCTCGCGGCCGCCGGACTGCCCGCTGGCCAGGGCCAGCGCCCCGGCGAGGAACTGCACCAGCGCGTTGCGCAGCGGCAGCACCCCGTAGTGGTAATGCAGCCGGCTGACCACGTGCAGGATGCCCACCTCGCGCTGTTCCTTCGGCAGCAGGCTGAACAGGGTGCCCAGGAGCAGGCCGCCCCCCGCCGGCAGCGCGAAGAGCAGCCAGCGCGGCAGGGTCTCGAAGGCCTCGCCGCCCTGTACGCCCCAGAGTTCTCCGAGGGCGACGATCGTCGCCTCGAAGGCCAGCACCACGCCGCCCGAAGCCAGCCCGCCTACCACGCCGAGGAGCGCGTAGGCGAGCGTCGACTCGTAGCGGGTGAGAGAGCGGCGGAAGCTGCCCAGGGTATTGCGCACGGCGCTGACCGATGCCAGTGAAAAATGCGATCATAGCAGTTTGCCCGCCGCTCGCGGTGGCGGGCCGGCAACCGGGTCAAGGGGAGGCAGCATGGTCAGGGTCGGCATCGTCGGTGGAACGGGCTACGCGGGCGTGGAGCTGCTGCGGCTGCTCGCGGCGCACCCGGGGGCCGAGGTCGTCCTCATCACCTCCCGCGGGGAGGCCGGCCGCCGCGTGGATGACCTGTTCCCGAACCTGCGCGGTATCTGCGATCTGAGCTTCTCGGAGCCCGATACCGCCGCGCTCGCCGCCTGCGACGTGGTGTTCTTCGCCACGCCGCACAACGTGGCCATGCACAGTGTGCCGGCGCTCCTTGATGCCGGTGCCCGGGTCATCGATCTCTCCGCCGACTTCCGCCTGCGCGATGCAGACACCTGGTCGCAGTGGTACGGCGAGCCTCACGCCTGCCCGGAGCGGCTGGCCGAGGCCGTCTACGGCCTGCCCGAGTTCCGGCGTGCCGCGATCGCGGAGGCCCGCCTCGTCGCCTGCCCCGGCTGCTACCCGACGGCGATCCAGCTCGCCTTCGCGCCGCTGCTGGCCGGCGGGCTCGTCGACCCGGCGCAGCTCATCGCCAGCGCCGCCTCCGGTGTCAGCGGCGCCGGCCGCCAGGCGAAGCTCGACAACATCCTCACGGAGGCCAGCGACAACTTCAAAGCCTACGGTGCGGGCGGCCACCGGCACCAGCCGGAGATCGAGCAGTCCCTGGGCGACCTCGCCGGCGCGCCCGTCGGGGTGACCTTCGTCCCGCACCTCGCGCCGATGATCCGCGGCATTCACGCGACCTGCTTTGCCCGCCTGAACACGCCGGGGCAGGACCTGCAGCCCGTTTTCGAGGCCTATTACGCCGACGAGCCCTTCGTCGACGTGCTGCCAGCGGGGCAGCACCCGCAGACGCGGGTGGTGCGCGGCGCCAACCGCTGCCAGCTCGCCGTGGCCGTGCCCCAGGGGCGGGAGACAGCAGTGATCATGGCCACGGAAGACAACCTCGTGAAGGGGGCTTCCGGCCAGGCGATCCAGTGCATGAACATCATGCTCGGGCTGCCGGAAACCGACGGCCTCGGCCACCCGGGGCTGCTGCCCTGAACACCGGCCAATACTTGACTGAATTGCTGGGGCTTCGCATACTGGATAAAACCCTGAAAAGCCCCCGGGGCGTGAACCGCCAATGACCGTCGCCACAGCCTTCGATCCGAACAGCCTCACCCTGTCGTCCAACGCCGTGCGCAAGGTGCGCGAACTCGTGTCGGAGGAAGAGAACGCCGATCTGAAGCTGCGTGTTTTCATCACCGGCGGTGGCTGCTCGGGCTTCCAGTACGGCTTCACCTTCGACGAGGAGGCGGCCGAGGACGATACCGCTATCGAGATGGACGGGGTGACGGTGCTCGTGGACCCGATGAGCTTCCCCTACCTCGCCGGCTCCGAGGTGGATTACACCGAGGGCCTGGAGGGCTCGCGCTTCATCGTCAACAACCCGAACGCCACGACCACCTGCGGTTGCGGCGCGTCCTTCGCTATCTAGCCGCTAGCTGGCGGTTTTCCCCGGGCGCCACCCAGCGCCCGCCGGCACTGCCCGGATAGATTCCGCCCAGTACCCGCGGCCCCGCTGCTCCGGTAACCGCCGGCGCATTACCCGGCCGGCCGGCCAGGGTCTTCCGCGCGAGCCAGGCGAACGCCGCCGCCTCCACCCAGTCCGGGTCCAGCCCCAGTGTCCGAGTCGTCGCCAGCGTTGCCGGGCCGAGGGCCCGGTGCAGGCGGCGCATCAGGTCGTCGTTGTGCGCACCGCCGCCGCAGACGTAGACCTCGTCCGCCCGAAAGCCCGCACGCTCGATTCCCCGGGTGATGGCCGTGGCGGTGAGCGCCGCGAGGGTGGCCTGCACGTCGCGCGGGTCGGCGTCCGGCGCCGCCGCGAGCAGGCTGTCCAGCCAGGCCTCGCTGAAGTACTCGCGGCCGGTGCTTCGCGGGCCGTCGCGCTGGAAGAAAGCATCCGCCAGGGCGCCCTCAAGAAGGGTCGGGATCACCGTCCCCTCGGCGCTCCAGGCGCCACCGGCGTCGTAGGCGGTGCCCCGGTGGCGCTCGCTCCAGGCGTCGAGCAGCGTGTTGCCGGGCCCCGTATCGAAGCCAGCGACCAGCGTTTCTCCATCGAGGAGCGTGACATTGGCAATGCCGCCGATATTGACGATGGCCCGGCGGCGGCCCGCTGCGCCGAAGCAGGCGCGGTGGAAGGCCGGTGCCAGCGGCGCGCCCTCACCGCCGGCGGCGATGTCCCGGCGGCGGAAGTCCGCGACGGTGGTGATGCCGGTGCGCTCGGCAATGGTGTTCGGGTCCCCGAGCTGCAGCGTGAACGGCGCCTCACCCTCGGGCCGGTGGCGAACGGTCTGGCCATGGGAGCCGATGGCCATGACGTCCGCGGCGCTGATGCCGCAGCGCTCGAGAAGGGCGAGGGCGGTTCCGGCAAAGGCCAGGGCAATGTTGCGGTCGACCTGCCCGGCCGCGTCGAGGCCGTCATTGCCGGGCGTGCACAGGGAGGCAATGGCATCCCGGAGCGCGGGTGGGTGGGGGCGGCCGAGGGTGCCGAGCAGGTCGAAGTGATCGCCCTCGAAAGCGAGCAGGGCGGCGTCGACGCCGTCGACGCTGGTGCCGGACATCAGGCCCAGGTAGTAGGCCGGGGCCATGGCGGGTCAGGGTGCGGCGGTGGCGCTGCCGGTGCTCGGGCCGCCGGCGCTGGCCAGGCGGGTCTCCGCCTGGCGGTGCGCGAGCTGCTGGCTCACGCCGGCGATGGCGCTGCGGAAGGCCGGCATCTCCGCCGAGGCCAGTGACTTGGCCTTGGGCAGCAGCTTGTGGACCGTGCGCGGATTGCGGTGCCGGCCATCGACCAGGAACTCGTAGTGCAGGTGCGGGCCGGTGGCGGCACCGGTCGAGCCCACGGTGCCGATGACCTGGCTCTGCACCACCCGCTGACCCTGGCGGACCTTGCGCTTGTTCAGGTGCAGGTACTTCGTGACGAAGCGCTCGCCGTGCTGGATGAACACATAGTTGCCGTTGGCCCGGGTGTAGCCGGCCTCAATCACCCGGCCGTCACCGGAGGCGAAGACCGGCGTACCGCGGGGCGCGGCGTAGTCGGTGCCGCGGTGCGGGCGCGTGGTCTTGTAGATCGGGTGCAGGCGCTTGAGGTTGAAATTGGAGCTGATGCGGGTGAAGTCCACCGGGGCCATGAGGAAGGCCTTGCGCATGCTCACGCCGTTCTCGTTGTAGTAGCTCGCCTGCCCGGCGCTGTCGGTGTAGCGGAAGGCATTGAAGGTCTCGCCCCTGTTGGTGAAGGACGCGGCGATGATGTCGCCCTCGTCGAAGCGCTCGCCGTCGAGGTAGAGCTCCTCGTAGAGGACATGCATGGTGTCGCCCTTGCGCGGGTCGAGGGCGAAGTCGATGACCCCGGCGAAGAGATTGGCGAGCTCCATGACGAGGTTGCTGGAGAGGCCGGCGTCGCGGCCGGCGAGGAACATCGACGTGTCGATCTCGCCGGACGCCCAGGCGAGGCGCACTTCCGGCTCGCGGTCGATGCGCTCGCTGGAATAGCCGCCGTCCATGCGCCGGTACAAGACGCTGTGCAGCGGGTCGATGACGTGGCGCACTGCGGCGAGCTCGCCGTCGTCGCCGGCGAGGAAGCTGATGGTCTGGCCGGGGTAGATGCGCTCGAGCGCCTTGCCCTGCGGCGCGGTGTGCACGATGCGGTAGACGTCGCCATCGCCATAGCCGGCGCGCTTGAACAGCAGGGAGAGGTTGTCGCCGGACTGGACGATGAGCTCGCGCCAGGCCGGGGGCGGTTCCGCTGGCTCGGCGACAGCGGCCTCGGGCTGTGCCGGCTCTTCGGCGCTCACTGTGTCCACACCGCTCTCTGCGACCTCGACGACCGCCTCGGCGGTGCCGGGGAGCTCGGCCTCCAGGGGACGGTTCGCCTCCACGTCGCCGCCGGGCGCCACCAGGGCCGCGATGGCTACGGCCGCTGTCAGTGCGGCCACGGCCAGCAGGTGGCCGTGGGATACGCGGGGTCGCGTTGCCAGCGGCGTGGCGCCGCGGTGCGCTTTTTTGAATTGCATCGGCTTGTGCCCGCAGGAATGCTGGTTGAAGTATAACGCAGGATGCCGCTGCCGTCGGGCAGTTGCAATCCATGATCGTTGGGGTATCTTGCGCCCTCCTTTTCCCGACTGCCGTCATCCCTGCGGGATGACACGGGGCAACAGCCTCTACGACCAGAGAGCAGCCATGAGTAGTGCACTGATCGCCGACCTGCGCGCCCGCGGGCTCCTGTTCCAGCTTGCCGGAGAGGAAGCGCTCCCGGGCTGGCTTGATGGCGGCATGCGCACTCTCTATTGCGGCTTCGATCCCACGGCGGACAGCCTGCATATCGGCTCCCTCGTGCCGCTGTTGACGCTGCAGCGCTTCCAGCGCGCCGGCCACCGCCCCATCGCCCTGGTGGGCGGTGCCACGGGCCTCATTGGCGACCCGAGCTTCAAGGCACAGGAGCGGCAGCTGAATACGCCCGAGATCGTCGGCGGCTGGGTGGAGAAGATCCGCGATCAGGTGTCGCGCTTCATCGACTTCGACGCCGGGCCGCAGTCAGCGCTGGTGGTGAACAACCTCGACTGGACGCAGGGGATGGATGTCCTCACGTTCCTGCGCGACATCGGCAAGCACTTCTCCGTGAACGCCATGGTGCAGAAGGAGTCCGTGCGCCAGCGCATCGAGCGCGAGGGGGCCGGCATCAGCTACACCGAGTTCAGCTACATGATCCTGCAGGCGCTGGATTTCGCGGAGCTCGCCAACCGCCACGACTGTACACTGCAGCTCGGCGGCTCCGACCAGTGGGGCAATATCACCGCCGGCATCGACCTGGCCCGCCGCCTGCACGGCAAGCAGGTCTATGGCCTGACGCTGCCGCTCATCACCAAGGCGGACGGCACCAAGTTCGGCAAGACCGAGAGCGGCACGATCTGGCTGGACCCCGCGCGTACCTCGCCCTATGCCTTCTACCAATTCTGGCTGGGCACCGCGGATGCGGATGTCTACCGTTTTCTGCGCTACTTCACGTTCCTGGAGGTGGCCGAGATCGAAGCCATCGAGCGTGCCGATGCCGAGCGCCAGGGGCGCCCGGAAGCCCAGGGTGTGCTGGCGCGGGAGGTGACCCGGCTGGTGCATGGCGACGAGGGCCTGGCGGCCGCCGAGCGAATCACGCGCTGCCTTTTTGAAGGCGACCTCGGGACCTTGTCTGCCGGGGACTTCGCGCAGCTGCGGCTGGACGGACTTCCGTCGAGCTCGCTGGATCGGTCGGCGCTGCCCGGGACGCTCACCCAGACGCTGGTGGAGGCGGGGATGGCGAAGTCCGGTAAGCAGGTCAAGGATGCGCTCGGCAGCGGCGCCGTGCTGGTCAACGGCCGGGCGCTGGCGTGGGACGACAACGCCGCCCCGGCAGGCTGCTTCGCGCCCGAGCGGGCCCTGCACGGGCGCTTCTACCTGGTGCGCCTCGGCAAGAAGAAGTACCACCTCTTCGAGGCCGCTTGATCTCCATCGGGAGCGGCATCAAAAAAAGATGGAATCACCGCTTGTCAGCGGGCCTTCCGACTGTATAATACGCCTCCCGGTCAAGACATGGTCTTGGCGGGAACGCCCGGCCCGGCGCCGAGCGAGTTGCTTAACAGACAGATGAAGACAGATGTGTGGGCACTTGTTGGATTGGTAGCTCACTCTCCGGGCTTGCCCGGGGAGCAAAGTTATCAGACACAAGTGACTCATCGATTCATTTATGAATCATTGATTCTGATATGTGTCTGAGCCGAGATTTGTGAGTTGGCGCGGGTAGCTGCGAAAGCTCACCCTCCTGCCCTGTTGAGAGATGGGGTGGAGGTTAAAGATTGAACTGAAGAGTTTGATCATGGCTCAGATTGAACGCTGGCGGCAGGCCTAACACATGCAAGTCGAGCGCGAAAGGTCTTCGGACTGAGTAGAGCGGCGGACGGGTGAGTAAC
>NZ_JBTOLW010000046.1:0-16282 GCF_054552115.1 Pseudohaliea sp.
CAATTTGTCGAAGACAGTTCTCCTGCCCGGGATTCAACCACCTACAAAAAAGCCCCGCGGGTGCGGGGCTCTTTTGTAGGTGGTAGGACCAGCCAGATTAATCGAAAACGGCTTGCGCCGTTTTCGACCCTGCGGGCTTCGCGCCTGCGGCGCTCGTTCAAATTGCTGCGCAATTTGTCGAAGACAGTTCTCCTGCCCGGGATTCAACCACCTACAAAAAAGCCCCGCGGGTGCGGGGCTCTTTTGTAGGTGGTAGGACCAGCCAGATTCGAACTGGCGACCTCTACCATGTCAAGGTAGCGCTCTAACCAACTGAGCTATGGTCCTGTAAGCGAGGGACGCGATTATAGTGGGAACCGTGGCGAGGCTCAATAGATCGTGAACTGGACGGAACTGGAGGCGGCAATCGGCGGGGCGCTGGGTCGGGGGTTCTCTATAACGGACCGGACGCCCGTTGGTGGTGGCTGCATCAGCGAGGCCTGGCGCCTCGATTCCGGCGCCGGGCCCTGCTTCCTGAAGACCGGGCCGGCGGGCGCCGCGGACGCGTTTGCAGCCGAAGCCGATGGCCTGGCGGCCCTCGCCGCCGGCGGACTGCGGGTGCCGGGAGTGCTTGCCGGCGGCGAGACCGGCGACCGGGCCTGGCTGCTGCTCGAGTACCTGGAACTCCGCGGCCTCGACCGCGCCGCGGGAGCGCGCCTCGGCGAGGCGCTGGCGGCGCTGCACGGCGAGGCCGCAGGCAGCTTCGGCTGGCACCGGGACAACTACATCGGCAGCACGCCGCAGGCGAACGGCGAACTCGGGGACTGGGTCGCGCTCCTGCGCGAGCGGCGCCTGGGACCGCAGCTGGCCCTGGCCGCCGGTCGCGGCGCACCGGCGGGCCTGGTGGCGGCCGGCGAGCGCCTGCTCGAGGCGCTGCCCGCATTCTTTGCGGACTACGACCCGCACCCGGTCCTGCTCCACGGCGACCTGTGGGGCGGCAACGCGGCGGCGCTCGGTGACGGCACGCCGGTGCTCTTCGACCCGGCCATATACCGCGGCGACCGCGAGGCGGACCTCGCCATGACCGAGCTCTTCGGCGGCTTTCCGCCCGCCTTTTACGAGGCCTACGACGCCGCGCTGCCGCGGGACCCGGGCTACGCGACCCGGCGCGAGCTCTACAACCTCTATCACCTGCTCAACCACCACAACCTGTTCGGTGGCGGCTACGGCCGCCAGGCGCTGGCAAGTTGTAAGCGCTTACTCGCTGCCGTTCGCTGACCAGACCTCGCGGCCGTCCACCCAGGTGGCCAGCACGGCGTTGCGCCAGAGGTCCCCGGCGGGGACGGCGAAGGGGTCGTCGCGCACGAGGATGAAGTCCGCCGCGTAGCCCGGCAGCAGGCGGCCGAGGCGCTCTTCGGCGTGCATGGCCCAGGCGGCGGCCTCCGTGAACAACGACAGCGCGGTGGCCCGGTCCAGCTTTTCCTCCGGCCGCCAGCCGCCCGGGGGCTCGCCCTCGCGGTCCTGGCGGGTCACCGCGGCGTGCAGACCGAAGAAGGGGTTGGGGTCCTCCACCGGGAAGTCCGAGCCGAACGCCACCCGGGCGCCGCTCTCGAGCAGCGACTGCCAGGCATAGGCGCCGGCCAGCCGCGCCTCGCCCAGCCGGTCGCCGGCCATGTTCTTGTCACTGGTGGCGTGGGTGGGCTGCACGGAGGCGATCACCCCGAGCCCGGCGAAACGCCGGAGGTCCGCCGGGTCGAGAATCTGCGCGTGCTCCACCCGGTGGCGCTGCGCGGCACGGTCCGGGAGGCGGCTGAACGCATCCAGCACCAGCCGGTTCGCCCGGTCGCCGATGGCGTGCACGTTGACCTGGAAGCCCGCCGCGGCGGCCCGCTGCATCTGCGCCGCAAGCTCGGCCGGTTCCCGCAGAAGCAGGCCCCGGTTACCCGGCGCGTCGCTGTAGGGCGTAAGGAGCGCCGCGCCCCGCGAGCCGAGGGCGCCGTCGGCGTAGAGCTTGACGCTGCGTACCGTGAGCAGCCCCCGGCTGTCCTGCTCGGGCCCCGCGGCCAGCTGCGCCGCCAGCGCCGGGTCGCGCATCGAGAGCATGGCGTAGACGCGCACCGGCAGCTCCCCGCGGGCGAGGAGCCGGCGGTAGGCGGCCAGTTCCTGCGCGGTCACCCCGGCATCGTGAACCGCGGTCAGCCCGTTCGCGGCGAGGTCGGCGAGGCCGCGGGCGATGTGGCCCATGGTGGCCGCCAGGTCCTCCGCCGGGCGCGCGGCGCTTACCAGCGCCATGGCGTTGTCGATGAGCACGCCCGTGGGCTCGCCGGCGCCATCGCGGAGGATCTGGCCGCCCGGCGGGTCCTCGGTGTTCGCATCGATGCCGGCGAGCGCCAGCGCCCGGCTGTTCACCCACAGCGCGTGGCCATCCACCCGCTCGAGGGCCACCGGCCGGTCCGGGACCACGGCATCCAGCGCGGCACGCCGGGGAAAGGCGCGGCCCGGCCAGGTCACCTGGTTCCAGCCGCTGCCCTCGATCCACCCCGCGCCCGGGTCGGCTGCGGCGAAGGCGGCGACCCGGGCGGCGGCCTCGGCCTCGCTGCCGGCGCCGCCGAGGCGCACCGTGGCCAGGGCCTTGCCGTGCCCCGCCACGTGACCGTGGGCGTCGATGAGCCCCGGGAGCAGCGTGGCACCCGCCCCGTCGACGCGCCGGTCGGCGGGTGCCGCCGCGGCCTCCGCCGCCGTAGCGTGCAGGGCAAGCACCACGCCGTCGGCGAAGGACAGGCCGGCAAAGCGGCCCAGCTCACCGTCGTCGAGCGTGTAGCCGGTGACGTTCTCCACGACGGTCACGGGCCCCGGGGCGGCCCCGGCAAAGGGCGCGAGCAGCACGAGCAGAAACAGGGCGAGGGAACGACAGGCCATAACAGGTCTCCGTGGGTTCAGCGCAGGTAGCGGGTAGGGAAATAGCGGCGGCAGTCGGCGACCACCGCCGCAGCGTCAGCGGCGCGGCCCTGGCCCCGCAGCGCGGCGGCCAGCGTCGCACAGGCCGCCTGGTGCCAGGGTAGCGCGTCGCGGGCCCGCCGGGCGGCGGCCTCGGCGCCGGCCCAGTCGCGGCGCCGCAGCGCGTCGCGGGCCCGCGAAAGGTCCAGGGCGTAGCCGGGGCTGAGCGTCACGGTCTCCGGGAGGCTAGCGCCGCGGCGCGCCATCAGCGCGCCGCGGAAACCGGCGTACACCAGCTGCCAGCGGCCCGTGGCCGCGAGCTCCGCCAGGAGCCGGGGTCCGCCGGCGCTCTCCACCGGCCAGAGAAAGAAGTCGGCGCCGGAGTCCTCGACCACTGCAATCCACCCCGGCCGGGCACGCGCCACGCGCAGGTAGGCGAGGTAGGTGTCGTCGTCGTAGACGGTGTTGGCCCGGCCGTCGATGAAAACGCGCAACGCCCCGCCCGTGCGCCAGTGCAGGTAGCCGCCCCAGTTGTAGTAGGCAAACGTGTCGCCGGCGATGTCGTTGCCGGTGATGACGTCGACAAGGTCCTCCGGGTAGGCATACTCGGCCGTGAGGTAGTGGTAGGCGGGGCCCGCCGCAAGCGGCAGCGGCGCCAGCCGCAGCACAGCGACCGCCAGCGTGATGCCGGCCAGGACCGGTGACAGCCGGCGCAGCGGCCCCTGCCGCAGTACCTCGGCGAGCAGCGGCGCGAGGAGCAGCGCCAGGGCCAGGCCGAACAGCGGAATGAAGCGCCGGCTGGTAACCGCCATGGCCACGGTGAGCGCACACAGGGCGAGGGCGGCCCAGGGCAGACGCCTCTGGCCGCGCCACGCGAGCAGGCCGTGCACCACGGCGGCCGCCCCGGCCGCCCAGAGGCCGGGAACGAAGAGCGGGGCCCGGATCCCCCCGGGGAGGAACGGCGACAGCCACTCGCCGAGGGAGCGATAGGGGGAGCCGGTGAAGGCGTACTCGACGGGCTGCACGAAGACCACGATGCCGTCCGGGTTGACGAGCGTGGTCAGGGCGCAGGCGAGCACCGTCAGCGCCCAGGCCTTGAGGGGCCCGGGCGCGAGCGCGCGCCAGGGAAAGGTGAGAATCGCCAGGGCCATGAGCCCGAACACGAAGCCGCCATGGAGGTTGGCCCAGACCAGGAACAGCAGACACAGGGGCAGGCGCCGCGGTGTCCGATCCAGCACGAGGTAAAAAAGCAGCACCACGCCGGCGAGCGTGTACAGGTGCGGGCGCAGGTCGATGAACGGCGCGGCGAGCGCCAGCGCAGCGGTCGCGGCAAGGACAGCGGCGCCGCGGTCACCGGCGGTACGCTCGAGCACCCGGGCGAGGCCCAGGTAGGTCGCCACCACCAGCAGCCATTTCCAGTACACGAGCGCGGGCACGCCGAAGGCGCCGGCCCAGAGGTAGAAGCCGATATCCGCGAGCCACTCATGGTTGCGCCAGGGCTCGCCGGCGGCGCTGTAGGAAAACGGGTCGGCGAGCCAGACCGTGCCCTGCGCCAGCATCTCGCGCCCGGCCGCGAGGTGCCACCAGAGATCGGACCCCATCATCTCCGTGTAGCCGAAGGACAGGTAGAGCAGCGCCGCCGCAACGAGCCAGAGCACGCCCGTCACCGGCACCGGAAAGGACCGCGGCTCAGCCATCCGCGCCGGGCCGGTAGCCCTTCACCAGGTACGGCGGCCGCCGCTTGCTCTCCTCGTAGGTTCGGCCGAGGTACTCGCCGATAATGCCGAGGCAGATGAGCTGTACACCGCCGAGAAACAGGATGACGATGATCAGCGAGGGATAGCCGGGCACCGGGTTGCCGAAGAGCAGCGTGCGCAGGAGCAGGTAGAGCCCGTAAAGAAAGGCCAGCGTCGAGGTGGCGAGCCCGAGCCAGGTGGCGAGCTTCAGCGGGGCCGTGGAGAAAGAGGTAATGCCGTCGAGGGCGTGGTTCCACAGGCGCCAGTAGCTCCACTTGCTCTTGCCCGCCGCCCGGGCCTCGCGGTGATAGGTGATGCTCGCCTGGGGAAAGCCCACCCAGGCGTAGAGGCCCTTGAGGTAGCGGTGCGATTCGGGCATCGCCTTGAGTGCCTCCACCGCGCGGCGGGACAGCAGCCGGTAGTCGCCGGCATCGGCCGGGACCGGCACGGCGCTCAGCCGGCCCATGACCCGGTAGAACCAGCGCGCGCTGCCGACCTTGAGCCAGGATTCACCGCGCCGCGAGGCGCGCACGGTGTAGACGATGTCGAAGCCCTCGCGCCAGCGCCGGAGCAGGTCCGGGATGAGTTCCGGCGGGTCCTGCAGGTCCGCGTCGATCACGATGACTGCCGCGCCGCGGGCGTGGTCGAGGCCGGCGGAAACGGCCGCCTCCTTGCCGAAATTGCGCGACAGGGAGAGCAGCGACACGCGCGGGTCCTCCGCGGCGAGGGCCTCGAGCCAGGCGCCGCTGCCGTCGTCGCTGCCGTCGTCCACGAACAGGAGTTCTGCCCGCTCTTCGGCGTCGTTCAGCACCGCGTCGAGGCGCCGGTGCAACTCGGGGAGCACCGGCCGCTCGTTGAACACGGGAATCACGATGGTGACCGGTGCTGTCATCTGGTGTCCGCCCCTGCGCAAGCACCGAGTATGCGGCGGCCCGGCGCGGGCTGTCCAACGCCCGGCCCGGCATCCCGCTCATCGCCCCGGCTCACGGATCCGGAACACGGCGATATCACCGACGAAGAGCTGGAAGGTGCCGTAGACGGCCTTGTGCACGCGGAGCTCCGGCATGACGTTGCTTACCGGGAACAGGCGCACCAGCTCGAGACGGGGGTCTTCTCCCGCGAGGGCCCGGCGGTAGAAACGCGCCCGCGCGGGCGTCGTCTTGACCAGGCGTTCCAGGCGGTCCACCCGGGGGCCATTGAGCTCGTTGGCGAAGGCCGTGTCGTACCAGTTCTCCGACAGCACGAGGTACTGCGCCCAGCCCAGCCCCGGCGGCGCACCGGCCGCGTAGGCGGGGTGGAACAGCGCGTGGCGGGCAGGCCCCGGCGGCGGGTTCACGTAGAAAGACGCGAACACCCGCTCCGGCCCGGCCTCGGCGTACCAGCCGCGCAGGGCGATGCGCGGGTCGCGGTGGTAATCGGCGACCGTGTCGAGGCCGAGGAGCGCGCTCCAGCCCAGGCAGCCGGCGACCACCCAGGGACGCCAGCGCGCGGCCGCCTGCCAGAGGCCGCAGGCCGCGAGCAGCGCCGCCGCGGGCAGCAGCGGCAGGAAATGCCGGTAGTAGGTCACCGGCGCCAGGAACGCCAGGTACAGCGCGAAAGCGGCCAGCGGGTAGAGGAACACCCGCCAGGCCCGCGCCCGCGGCGCGTCGTCGCGCAGGCTGGCGAGCCCCGCGGGCAGACCCAGGCAGGCGGGCAGCCCGAGACCGACGACCAGGACGAGCAGCAGGTCCAGCGGGTTGCGCAGGAGCTTGTGCCAGCCGATGGCGCCATAGCCCGTGCCGAAGCGGCCCTCGAGACTCCCGGTGCTCCAGGCGGCGAAGGGGTCCCACTGGCTGAGCACGACCGCCAGCGGCGGCACCAGCACCCAGGGCAGGCGCAGCCAGGGGTGCAGGCGGCGCCAGGGCGGCAGCAGGTACCAGGGCAGGAGCCAGAGGTACCCGGCGGGCCGCGGCAGCCCGCTGTTGCTGGCCAGCGCGAACACCAGGCCCGCGCCGAGCACCGTCAGCGCCAGGCGGAGCGGCGTGAAGCCCTGCCGGCAGGCAGCGAGGACGCGCCCGGCCACCAGGCCCGCATAGGCCAGGGCGGCGAACAGCCAGTACTTGGTGGCCACGGCAGCGGCGAGAAAGAGCGGGCTCGCCACGAGCGCGGAGCGCCGGCCCCGGGCCCCGGCGACGAGCACGGCAAGAAACAGGTAGATGTAAAAGACCGACGCCGCGTCCACCGTGCCGGAGAAGGACTCGGCGCTGTGGAAGCCCGAGAGCGCGAGCAGCGCCCCGGCCAGCAGCCCGACCCCCGGGGTCTGCGGGCGCAGCTGCCAGCCGATGAGCACCAGCACCGGCACCGTCAGGGCGCCGAGCAGGGCCGACCAGCTGCGCGCCACGCGCAGGTGGGCCGCGCTGTGGCAGAACGCCTTCGCCCGGGCCGCGTCGCCGGCCGTGCCCGGCGCCGGCGCAACACCGGCCAGGGCGGCGAGGCCGAGGGTCTGCCAGCCGATGAAGGGGGGGTAGTCGAAGCCGCCGAGCGCGGCGCGGCAGGCGCCGCCCTCGTCGAAGTTCACCAGGGTGAAGCTGCCGGGCCCGTCCCAGCCCCAGCCCACCGTGACCGCACCGTGCAGCCGCGGCAGCAGCGCCAGCAGAAACACGGCGAGGAGGAGCAGGCGGTGCTGTGCTGTCGGGCGCGGGCAGCGGCCCGCGGCAGCGTCGGCCATGGGCAGTCGCATTCGCGGCGGAGGCAGCGCCAGTCTAGCAGAGGCGGGCCGCTGCCCGGCGCGGTCGCGTGCTAGACTGCGGAGCCGGCCGGCGTCCGCAGCGGCGCAGCCGGACCCGGGGGCCGGGCCCAGGACGACAGACAGGACAGGAACCATGGCGACGATCGACGAACTGCTCGAGCGCATCGAGGCCGCGCCGCGCGGCCCGCAAGTCTGCGCCCTTTTCGATTTCGACGGCACCATCATTTCCGGCTACTCGGCCACGGTGTTCCTGCGCGAGCAGATCAGGAGCGGCCAGCTCTCCGCGCGGGAGGTGCTGGAAGTCTTCACCGCCATGGCCCAGTTCGGCCTCGGCAACCTCGGCTTCTCGGCCCTCATGGCCGCGACCGGGCAGCTGCTTCGCGGCCTCGACGAGGCGTCCTATCGCGCCGTCGGTGAGGACCTCTACCGCAAGCAGATCGCGCGCCTGGTCTATCCGGAGGCCCGGCGCCTCATCGCCGCGCACCGGGCGCGGGGCCACACGGTCGCCATCATTTCCTCGGCCACGCCCTACCAGGTGGAGCCGGCAGCGGCGGACCTCGACATCGACGAGGTCATGTGCACGCGCCTGGAGGTCGAGGACGGCCACTTCACCGGCGCCGTGGAGCGCCCGACCTGCTTCGGCCAGGGCAAGGTCGACGCCGCCGAACACCTCGCAGCCCGCATCGGCGCCGATCTCGACCACGGCTTCTTCTACTCCGACAGCACCGACGACATCCAGCTCCTCGAGCGCGTCGGCCACCCGGTGGCGCTCAACCCGAGCTCGAAACTCCGCGCCCTCGCCCACGATCGCGACTGGCCAAGCGCCAACTTCGGCAGCCGCGGCCGGCCGACCATGGCGCAGTTTCTCCGCTCCATCGCCGCGACCGTGAGCCTCGTCCCGAGCTTTGCCGCCGGCCTGCCGATCTACGCGCTCACCGGCTCCCGCCGCGATGCCCTCAACTTCTCGCTGTCACTCTTTGCCGACGCGGCCAGCGCGCTCATTAACCTCGACCTCGCCGTGAAAGGCGAGGAGCACCTCTGGGCGAGGCGGCCGGCCGTCTTCGTCTTCAACCACCAGAGCAAGGCCGATGTGGTGATCATGGCCCGCCTCCTGCGCCAGGACATCGCCGGCGTCGGCAAGCAGGAAATCAGGCGCATGCCGGTGATCGGCAAGGTGCTGGAGCTGGGTGGCGTGGTCATGATCGACCGCAAGAACGCAGCGAGCGCCATCGAGGCCATGGCCCCGCTGGTGGACGCCATGCGCCGGGAGGGCAAGTCCGTGGTCCTCGCGCCCGAGGGCACGCGGACGATCTCACCCAGGCTCGGCCCCTTCAAGAAGGGCGCCTTCCACCTCGCCATGCAGGCCGGCGTCCCCATCGTCCCGATCGTGATCCACAACGCGGGCGACGTGGCACCCAAGGGCGACTTCGTGTTCCGCCCGGCCACGGTCGACGTGGAAGTGCTGCCGCCGGTGGATACCGCCGACTGGCAGGCGGAAACGATCGACGAGCACGTCCGCGAGGTGCGCAACCTGTTCCTGCGCACCCTCGGTCAGCCGGAGGAACCGGCACCGTCCCGGCCCCGGCGCAGGCGGGCGCCGCGGAAAAGCGCCCCGGAGCCGTCCGCGGCGACGCCGGGAAAAGCGGCACCGGCGTCGGCAGAAGCATCAGCGGTGAAGAAAGCCACCGCGAAGAGAGCTACCGCGAAGAAAGCGACCGCGAAGAAAGCGACCGTGAAGAAAGCGACCGTGAAGAAAGCCGCGGCCGGCAAAGCGGCGCCGAAGAAGACGGCCGCGAAAGCGGCAGCGGCGAAAAGCCCGACGCCGAAGAAGGCTCGCAAAGCCGGCACCGGGCGGCAGGCCGCGCGGCCCAAGCTGCGCAGCAGCGACACACCCTGACAATAACAGCCCCGGCCGCGCGGCCCGGGGCAGCAACCGGGGACAGCAGACATGAATGAACTGAACATCGGCGTGATCGGCGGCGGCTCCTGGGGCACCACCGTGGCCTCCCTCGTCGCCAGGAACGCCCCCGTGACACTCTGGGCGCGCAACCCCGACACGGTGAGCGAGATCAACGAGCGGCATACGAACGAGACCTACCTGCCCGGGGCGACACTCCCGGCCAGCCTCCGGGCCACCAATGACATCGCCGACGCGGTCTGTCACGCGGATGTCATCGTCATGGGGGTACCCTCACAGAACTTCCGCAGCGTGCTGGAAACGGTCCGGGACCATATCCGCGCCTGGGTGCCCGTGATCAGCCTGACCAAGGGCCTGGAGAAGGACAGCAACCTGCGCATGACGCAGATCATCAACGCCGTTCTGCCGGGGCACCCCGCGGGCGTGCTCACCGGGCCGAACCTCGCCCGGGAGATCATGGCCGGCCAGGCCGCGGCCAGCGTCATAGCCATGGACGACCCGGTGATCGTTCGCGCGCTGCAGAACATCTTCAAGAGCGGCCTGTTCCGCGTCTACACCAACGAGGACGTGATCGGCTGCGAACTGGGCGGCGTGCTCAAGAACATCATCGCCATCGCCGTGGGCATGGGTGACGGCCTCGGCGCCGGTGACAACACGCGGGCCGCGCTGATCACGCGCGGCCTCGCGGAGGTGACCCGCCTGGGCGTCGCCATGGGCGGCCAGGCACCGACCTTTGCCGGCCTCGCGGGCATGGGCGACATGATCGCCACCTGCACCAGCGCCCAGAGCCGCAACCGCCATGTCGGTATGGAACTGGCGAAGGGACGGACCATGGACGAGATCGTGAACGAGATGTTCATGGTCGCCGAGGGCGCCAAGAGCGCGCCGGCGGTCATGGCCCTGGCCGAAAGCCACGGCGTGGAAATGCCCATCGCCAGCGACGTGTACCGGGTGCTGGCCGGCGAGACCAACGCCCGCGGCGTCTACCGCGGGCTGCTGCGCGTCTCCGCCGGCGCCGAGAGTGAACCCGGCTGACCCGGTCAACAAGCAAGGAGCGAGTTCCCATGACACCCCGCATTCTCCTCAGCTGCACCGCCGCCGCGCTCCTCGCGGCCTGCGCCGGCGCCACGCCGGAAGGCGCCCCACCGCCGGCGACCGGCGCGGTACCCGCCCACCAGCAGGAAAATCCCTGGTTCCGCGACGGCGCCAGCGCGGTCGCCGCCCGCGGCGCCGGACACGGCGGTGCGAGGAACGTGGTGCTCTTCGTCGGCGACGGCATGGGCGTCTCCACCGTCACCGCCGCCCGCATCCTGGCCGGGCAGCAGGCGGGCGCAAGCGGCGAGGAACACCTGCTCAGCTTCGAGCGCTTTCCCTTCACCGGCCTGGCCAAGACCTACAACGTCGATGCACAGACGCCCGACTCCGCGGGCACCATGAGCGCCATGATGACCGGCGTGAAAACCGATATGGGGGTCTTCGGCGTCGACGAGGACGTGGTGCGGGGCCATTGCGACAGCGCCCGGGGCAACAGCGTGATCTCGGCGCTCGAGCTCGCCGAGCTCGCCGGCAAGGCCACGGGGGTCGTATCCACGGCGCGGCTGACGCACGCAACACCCGCCGCCACCTATGCCCATAGCGCGGACCGCGACTGGGAAGATGACAGCGAGCTGCCGGCGGACGCCGCTGCAGCGGGCTGCCGGGACATCGCCAGCCAGTTCCTCGCCTTCCGCGAACAACTCGCCGAGCGCTACCCGGGGGCCGTGGTGGACGGTATCGAGGTCGCGCTCGGCGGCGGCCGCCGGCACTTCCTGCCGGCCGGGAACTCGGCACACGGCAGCGGCCGCCGCGGCGACGGCGACCTCATCGCCCGCTGGCTCGCAGAAAACCCCGGCGGCCACTACGTGGCGGACCGGGACAGCCTGCTGGGCGCCCCCGGGGACGGCCCTCTCCTCGGCCTGTTCACCGCCTCGCACATGAGCTACGAGGCGGACCGCCCCGCCACGGAGCCGTCGCTGACCGACATGACCATCGCGGCTCTCGAGCGCCTCGCCGGCGACCCGGAGGGCTTCTTCCTCATGGTCGAGGCCGGGCGCATCGACCACGCGCATCACGCGGGCAACGCGGCCAACGCCCTTGGCGACACCATCGAACTTTCCCGCGCCGTGGCGGCCACCCTGCAGCGCGTCGACCCGGCCGAGACGCTGGTGATCGTCACCGCGGACCACAGCCACACGATGACCATGGGCGGCTACCCGCGGCGGGGCAACCCGATCCTCGGCAAGGTCGTCTTCCCCGGCCAGGACACGCCGGCGCTCGCGGAGGACGGCCTGCCCTACACGACCCTGGGCTACCGCAACGGCCGCGGTTTCCGCGATTTCGGCGACGAAACCGATGCCGACGCCACCTACGCGGCACCGCCGCATGCCGGCAGGGTTGACCTCACGGACGTCGACACGGAAGCGCCCGGTTTCCACCAGGAGGCGCTCGTGCCCACGGCATCCGAGACGCACGGCGGCGAGGATGTCGCCGTCTACGCCATCGGGCCCGGCGCGGCGGCCGTGTCCGGGGTGCAGGAGCAGAGCAATATCTTCCACGTGATGAACGCCGCGGCGGCGCTGCAGGCGGCCGCCGACGCCGCCCTCGCGCGCTGATGGCGGCTGAACCTCTGGCTGCCTCTGGTAGTCTAAGAGGACATTACAGCGCTCGGAGCCACACCATGAAGCGACTGCTCGGCGCCCTCCTGCTGGGCGCCCTCCTCGCCGCTTGCGCCACCAGCCCCACCGGGCGCAGCCAGCTCATGCTGATCTCCCCGGAGGCGGCCATCGTCGAATCGCGCAAGGCCTACCTGACGACGGTCAGGCAGCTCGACGAGGAAGACAAGCTGGTCGACGATCCGCGCCTCGCGGACCGTGTTGCCACGATCACCGGGAGGCTGGTCACGGAGGCCATCGACCGCTACCCGCGCAGCGCCGACTGGGAGTGGAGCGTCGCCATCATCGACGACCCGGAGACGGTGAACGCCTGGTGCATGGCCGGCGGCCGCATGGCCGTCTATACGGGCCTGTTCGAGAAGCTCGGGCTCACGGATGACGAGTTCGCGCAGATCATGGGGCACGAGATCTCCCACGCCCTCGCCAACCACACGGCGGAGCGCATGTCCCGGGCCATGGCGATCAACCTCGGCGTGATCGCCGCCGGGGTCTCCTCCGACCACCCGGGCGTCACCATGACCGGCGCGGCGCTGGCTGCCAGGTTCGCCCTGGAACTGCCCAACAGCCGCACCGCGGAGGCCGAGGCGGACCGCCTTGGCATCGAGCTGGCGACCCGCGCCGGCTACGCGCCGGACGCCGCGGTGAGCCTGTGGCAGAAGATGGGCAGCCTCGGCGGTTCGCGGCCGCCGGAGTTCATGAGCACGCACCCGGCGCCGGAGAACCGCCAGCGCGCGCTGGCCGAGCTGGGTGCCGAGATGCAGAGCCTGAACCCCGAGGGCCGCATGGCGGCCGTGCACCCGGTGGAGATCGTCCGCTAGGGCCGTATCGCGTAACTCAGCTCCGGCAGCTCCGCCGGCAGCGTCTCGCCGAGGAAACGGTCGGCGGCGGCCCGGGTTGCCGGCAGTACCGCCAGGCTGCGCTCGAAGAAGGCGCGCGCTACGAGCCTGGTCAGCGCCTGCTGGCGGAGAACGTTCATGGCCGGCGGCAGCGGGTCCACGGCGCACAGGTCCACCGCGGCGGACAGGTCGATACCCTGCGCTTCCGTGCCCAGCAGTTGCCCCCAGTCCTCCTCCTCGCCGTTCTCGATGTTGCGCTTGACCGCCCAGCAGCCGAGCGCGTCGGGGTTGTTCATCCATCGCAGCCAGCGGGTACCCCCGGCAAAGCCGGTGTGCGAGCCCCGGGCGAGGGTGACCAGCTCCCCCCCGGGGACCTTCGCCGGTATGGGCCGCGCGTTCGCCTCCCAGGGCACGAGAACGTCGGCCCGGGCCGCCAGCATGAGGAACGCCGTCTCGTCACCGGCAAAGAAACGCGACGTGAAGAAACTGCTGGGGCCGGCAATGGACAGCACCGCGTCGATACGCGGGTCGCCGAAGGTGGGGTGAAAGCCCGCGAGCGTGGCGGTGAGCCCGCCAAGGGACACGCCCAGGGCCCCGATGCGCCCGCCATCGATGGCCGCGGCGAGCACGTCGCCGGCGTCGGCACTGCGGGCCAGGAGCCGGTCGATGAGAAAGCTCATATCCCCGGGCTGGTTGACCACATCCGCGACCCGCGGGCCCCCGGGGGCACCCCAGTGGGTAAGCGGGTGGTTCACCGCCGCGACCACGAAACCGTGGCTGGCGAGGTGCTCGGCGAGGTAGGCGCCATTGCGATGGTCGGAAGTGAAGCCGTGGCTGTACACCAGCAGCGGGTAGGGCCCCCCTTCCGCCGGGTACCAGAGATGGCCCTTCAGCTGCCGCACCGGGGAGCCGGGAAAATCGCCGTTGGCGTCCGTGGGCCGGGAGCGGTCCGCGAGCTCCAGGGGCAGCCGGGCAATGGGGAGAGGGCCATCCGCGAGGCGCCGGGCGCTGTCGCTGGCCGGCGGCAGGGGTTCGGGGTTGTTGAGCGCGAGAAGCCCGCCGACGGCCAGGGCCGGCAGGAACAGGATGGCAAGCAGCAGTCTTTTCACCGGACTCTCCTCGTCGGGTTCTAGAACGCCGGGATACCGGTCTGTGCCCGGCCCAGGATGAGCGCATGGATATCGTGGGTGCCCTCGTAGGTATTGACCACTTCGAGGTTCACCAGGTGGCGCATGACCGGGTACTCGTCGGAGATGCCGTTGGCGCCGAGCATGTCCCGGGCGTCGCGGGCGATGGCCAGGGCCTTGCCGCAGGAGTTGCGCTTGAGCAGCGAGATGAGCTCCGGGGCGATGCCCTCGCCGTCCAGCAGCTGCCCGGCGCACAGGCAGCCCTGCAGGCCCAGGGCGATCTCGGCCTGCATGTCGGCAAGCTTGCGCTGGATGAGCTGCGTGCCGGCCAGCGGCCGGCCGAACTGCTCCCGCGCCAGCGTGTAGTCCCGGGCCGCGTGCCAGCAGGCCTCCGCAGCGCCGAGGGCGCCCCAGGCGATGCCGTAACGGGCATTGTTGAGGCAGCCGAAGGGCCCCTTGATGCCCTGCACGCCCGGCAGCAGCTGCGCCTCGGGGACGAAGACGTCCTCCATGACGATTTCCCCCGTGACCGAGGCCCTGAGGGCGAGCTTGCCGTCGATCTTCGGCGCGCTGAGCCCCGGCATGTCGCGGTCGAGGATGAAGCCGCGGATGACCCCATCGTCGGTCTTCGCCCAGACGACGAACACGTCGGCGATGGGGCTGTTGCTGATCCAGAGCTTGCTGCCGGCGAGGCGGTACCCGCCCGGGACGCTGTGCGCCCGGGTGCGCATGCCGCCCGGATCAGAGCCGTGGTCCGGTTCCGTCAGGCCGAAGCAGCCGATGAGCTGGCCCGCCGCCAGCCCCGGCAGGTAGCGCTTGCGCTGTGCCTCATCGCCGTAGGCGTGGATCGGGTACATGACCAGCGACGACTGCACGCTGAGCATGGACCGGTAGCCCGAATCCACGCGCTCGATCTCGCGGGCGATCAGTCCGTAGGAAACATAGTCCACCCCGGGGCAACCGTAGCCCGAAAGGGTCGCGCCCAGGAGCCCGCGCTCGCCGAGCTCGCGGAAGATCGCCGGGTCCGTTTCCTCGCGGCGGAAGGCCTCGCGCACCCTCGGGCGCAGCTTGTCGTCCGCGTAGCGCGCGGCGGCATCGCGCACCATGCGCTGCTCGTCGCTGAGCTGGCGCTCGAGATGAAAGGGGTCGCGCCAGTCGAAGGCTTGCCAGGAGGTGGCCATGGGCTGTCCCGTGCCGAGCTGGAAGGAGCCCCATTATAAGTGATCCACCGTCCCCGCTGCGCGCCGATCCCGGGCGCGCTATGATCGGCAACAACGCCCCGGGAAGCCACCGGCCATGACACAGACGGACATCCTCGCGGCCTTCAGCGATGGCCTTGCCGACACCCTGCCCACCGTGGGCGAGAGCGGCTTTCCCGGCGCGCTCGTCGCCCTCCTCCGGCGCCTCGTGCCCATCGACGACGCCACGGTGCTGCTCTACCCGGCCCAGGGGCTGCCCCTCATCGAGTACAGCGAGGTGCCCGAGACCACCGGCGCCTCCACCCTGGACCGCTACGTACAGGGCATGTTCCTCCTGGACCCCTACTACACGGCGGGCCTGGACGGACACTTCGGCCTGTTCCGCCTGTCCGAGCTCGCGCCCCCGGGGTTCCGCGACAGCGAGTACTACCGCAGCTGGTACCGCTACTGTGGCTACCGGGACGAGTGCGGCTATCTCGTGGCCCTCGCCGACGGCGGGTTCGTCAACATCGCCCTCGGCCGCACCGGCGCCCGCGGCCGTTTCAGCAAGACCCACCGCGACCACCTGGCCGCGATCTACGGCACCGTCGCCGCCCTCGCCCGCTCCCACTGGGCCGGCAACGCGAGCCGCGCCGCCGGCGAGGAGCTGCGCGAGCGCCTCAACCTCGCCCTCGCGGAGTTCGGCTCGAGCCTGCTCACGGAGCGCGAGGCGCAGGTGATCAACCGCGTCCTCCACGGCCACAGTACCAAGACCATTGCCGACCGCCTCGGCATCTCCGTGGAAACGGTCAAGCTGCACCGCAAGCACGCCTACGCCAAGCTCGAGGTCAACTCCCAGGCCGAACTCTTCTATCTCTTTCTAGACTCGCTGATCAGTGCCCGCGACTACGCCGGCGGCGACACGCTGGTGGCCTACCTGCGCAAGCCCTGAAACCGTCCGGCCTTGGCTGGATTCGCGGGATGCCGGGATTGCCGGCCTCAAGGCCGGCTTCCGACAGCGGAATCGGGCACCCAACGGTAGGCCGTGCGGCGGGAGAGGCTGCCCGGGACCGTGCGAGGCAGGACGCCGAGCCCGAGCCGCCATGGATGGCGAATCGGCGTGTCCCGGGCA
>NZ_JBTOLW010000047.1:0-15628 GCF_054552115.1 Pseudohaliea sp.
CAAAGGCAACGGCCGCTCCGCCCCAGACTTCCGCGCAAACCCGCGTCAGCGCCGCCGTCAGCGTCGTCTTGCCGTGGTCCACGTGACCGATGGTGCCCACGTTGACGTGGGGCTTGTCGCGCTCAAAAGTTTCCTTTCCCACTTTGAATCACCTCTTCAAACAAAAAATCAGTATCGAAAAAAGCCGTCAGGACTTGTTCTTGGCGACGATCTCTTCCGCAATGTTGTTCGGCGCCTCGGCGTACTTCCCGAACTCCATCGTGTAGGTGGCCCGGCCCTGGGTCGCACTGCGCAGGTCCGTCGCGTAGCCGAACATCTCGGCCAGCGGCACCTCGGCGTTCACCACCTTGCCGGCGGGCGTCTCGTCCATACCGGCGATGAGGCCTCGGCGGCGGTTCAGGTCGCCGACCACGTCGCCCATGTTCTCTTCCGGGGTGACGACCTCCACCTTCATGACCGGCTCGAGAAGCACGGCGCCACCCTTCTGCGCCAGCTGCTTCGTGGCCATGGAGGCGGCGATCTTGAACGCCATCTCGTTGGAGTCCACGTCGTGGTAGGAGCCGTCGTACAGGGTGGCTTTCAGGCCCAGCAGCGGATAGCCGGCGAGCACGCCGTTCTGCATCTGCTCCTCGATGCCCTTCTGTACCGCCGGGATGTATTCCTTGGGCACGACGCCGCCGACGATCTCGTTGACGAACTCGAGGCCCTCGGCGTCCGCATCCTCGCCCGGCTCGAAGCGTACCCAGACGTGGCCGTACTGGCCGCGGCCGCCGGACTGGCGAACGAACTTGCCTTCGATCTCGGTCGTGTTGCGGATCGCCTCGCGGTAGGCCACCTGAGGCTTGCCGATGTTGGCTTCCACGTTGAACTCGCGGCGCATCCGGTCGACGATGATATCCAGGTGCAGTTCGCCCATGCCGGAGATGATGGTCTGCCCCGTTTCCTCGTCGGTCTTCACGCGGAAGGACGGGTCCTCCTGCGCCAGCTTGCCGAGGGCGATGCCCATCTTCTCCTGGTCGGCCTTGGACTTCGGCTCCACGGCCACGGAGATCACCGGCTCCGGGAACTCCATGCGCTCGAGGACGATCGGGTGCTCCTGGGCGCAGAGGGTGTCACCGGTGGTGACGTCCTTGAGGCCCACGGCCGCGGCGATGTCGCCGGCCAGCACTTCCTTGATCTCCTCGCGGGAGTTGGAGTGCATCTGCACCATGCGGCCGACGCGCTCCTTCTTGCTCTTCACGGAGTTGTAGACCGCGGTGCCACTCTCCAGCTTGCCGGAATACACCCGGAAGAAGGTCAGCGTGCCCACGAAGGGGTCCGTGGCAATCTTGAACGCCAGGGCGGCGAAGGGGGCATTGTCGTCGGCTTCCCGGGTTTCGACGGTCTCGCCGTCGTCCAGGGTGCCCTCGATGGCCTTCACCTCGGTCGGCGCCGGCAGGAACTCGATCACTGCATCGAGCATGGCCTGTACGCCCTTGTTCTTGAAGGCGGAGCCGCCAAGCACGGGGACGATCTCGTTGGCGATGGTGCGCGCACGGATGCCCTGCTTGATCTCTTCCTCGCTGAGCTCACCCTCCTCGAGGTACTTCTCCATGAGCTCTTCCGTGGCTTCGGCCGCGGCTTCCATCATGTACTCACGCATCTCGGCGACCTGGTCGGCGATATCCGCGGGGATCTCGCCGTACTCGTAGGTCATGCCCATGTCGTCCTCGTTCCAGAGGATGGCCTTGTTCTTGATGAGGTCGATGACGCCCTTGAACTCGTCCTCGGCACCGATGGTCATCTGAAGCGGCACGGCATTGGCGCCCAGGCGCTCCCTGAGTTGCTCCACCACCCAGGTAAAGTTGGCGCCGGCGCGGTCCATCTTGTTGACGAAGACCATGCGCGGTACTTCGTACTTGTTGGCCTGGCGCCAGACCGTCTCGGTCTGCGGCTGCACGCCGGAGGACCCGCAGAGCACGACCACGGCACCGTCGAGGACCCGCAGGGAGCGCTCCACCTCGATGGTGAAGTCAACGTGCCCGGGGGTGTCGATGATGTTGATGCGGTGCTGGTCGAACTGCTGGTCCATGCCCTGCCAGAAACAGGTCGTAGCGGCAGAAGTGATGGTGATACCCCGCTCCTGCTCCTGCTCCATCCAGTCCATGACAGCCGCGCCGTCGTGCACCTCGCCGATCTTGTGCGAAAGGCCGGTGTAGAACAGCACGCGCTCGGTGGTCGTCGTCTTGCCGGCGTCCACGTGCGCACAGATACCGATGTTGCGGTACCGGGCTATCGGTGTTTTACGAGCCACAATGTAATCCCCATTAACAGGTTGTCGGGCGGTTGTTTCAGAACCGGTAGTGCGAGAAGGCCTTGTTCGCCTCGGCCATGCGGTGCACGTCCTCGCGCTTGCGCACGGCGTTGCCCTTGCCCTGGGAGGCGTCGATGATCTCGCCGGCCAGGCGCTGGCGCATGGACTTTTCACCGCGGTTGCGGGCGTGCTCCACCAGCCAGCGCATGGACAGGGCCACGCGGCGGGAGGGGCGCACCTCGACGGGCACCTGGTAGGTGGCGCCGCCGACCCGGCGGGACTTCACCTCCACCATGGGCGCGATGTTCTCGAGGGCCTCGTCGAAAACCTCGATCGGGTCCCGGCTCAGGCGTTCGTTGACCAGGTCAAGGGCACCGTAGACGATGCCTTCGGCCACGGACTTCTTGCCGCTGACCATGACGTGGTTCATGAATTTTGCCAGCGTGGCGTTCCCGTACTTGGGATCGGGCAGCACCTCGCGCTTGGCGACGACTCTTCTTCTCGGCATGAGTAGTACCTTCTCTCTTCAGGTTACCCGGACACCGACCTGCCACTTGCGGGGGAGGCAGGGGTCCGGCCTTACTGCAGTGTTGACTGCTTTCTTTACTGCTACTGCTTTGGTGCCTTCGGGGCGGCCGGATTCAGCGCGGCCCCGGCAGCATTACTTCGGACGCTTGGCGCCGTACTTCGAACGGCCCTGGCGGCGGTCTGAAACGCCGGAGGTGTCGAGGCTGCCACGCACCGTGTGATAGCGAACGCCCGGCAGGTCCTTGACCCGGCCGCCGCGAATCAGCACGACGCTGTGCTCTTGAAGGTTGTGGCCTTCACCGCCGATGTAGGAGGAAACCTCGTACCCGTTGGTGAGCCGCACCCGGCAGACCTTGCGCAGGGCAGAGTTCGGCTTCTTCGGCGTGGTGGTGTACACCCGGGTGCACACGCCGCGCCGCTGCGGACAGGCCTGGAGGGCCGGCACGTCGCTCTTCTCGACCTTGCGCTTCCTAGGCTTACGAACCAGTTGGTTGATCGTTGCCATTACTGTCTGTTACTCCCAAAATTCCGTGATGGGCACTAGCGCCCCCGATCCCGTAAGCCACCGCGGCGCGGTCGCTTTGGGAGGACGAGCGAGACCACCCCCAAAAGAGGAGGCGGCATTCTATAGACGCCCCGGCGGGGCGTCAAGCGGCCCTTGCGGGCACAGGAGCCGGGCGGAGCGGCGAAGCTACTCGCCGTGCCCCCCTTCCTGCAGCGCTTCGGAAAGCGCGGCCTCGATGTCCTGGGCGGACACGGAAAACTCCTCGGCTTCCTGGCGCTTGCGCTTGCGTTCCTCGTGGTAGGTCAGGCCCGTCCCCGCGGGGATCAGGCGGCCGACGACCACGTTCTCCTTCAGGCCGCGCAGGTAATCGCGCTTGCCGGTGACCGCCGCTTCCGTGAGGACGCGGGTGGTCTCCTGGAAGGACGCCGCGGAGATGAAGCTCTCCGTGGCCAGGGACGCCTTGGTGATACCCAGCAGTTCGCGCTCGCAGGTGGCCGGCACCTTGCCCTCGGCGAGGAGACGCTCGTTCTCCTCGAGGAAGGCGACGTACTCGATCTGCTCGCCCTTGATGAACTCCGAGTCACCGGCGGACGTGATCACGACCTTGCGCAGCATCTGGCGAACGATCACCTCGATGTGCTTGTCGTTGATCTTCACACCCTGGAGGCGATAAACCTCCTGGATCTCGTTGACGATGTACTTCGCCAGCGCCTCGATGCCCTGCAGGCGGAGGATGTCGTGGGGACTGAGCGGCCCCTCGGAGATCATCTCGCCCTTCTCCACGGACTCACCCTCGAAGATCGACAGGTTGCGCCACTTCGGGATCAGCGCCTCGTAGTGATCCGATCCGTCGGGCAGCGGCTTGCCGTCCGTGGGCGTGATCACCAGCCGGCGCTTGCCCTTGGTCTCCTTGCCGAAGCTGACGGTGCCGGAAATCTCCGCGAGGATGGCCGGCTCCTTCGGCTTGCGCGCCTCGAAGAGATCAGCCACGCGGGGCAGACCACCGGTGATATCCCGGGTCTTGGAGCCCTCCTGCGGGATCCGGGCGATAACGTCACCGACCTCCACCCGGATGCCGTCCTCGATACCCACCAGGGCACCGGGCGGCAGGAAGTAGTGCGCGGGCACGTTGGTCTCCGCCAGGCACAGCTCCTCGCCGTTGTCGTCCACCAGGGTGATGGCGGGACGGATGTCCTTGCCCGCGGCCGGGCGCTCGGAAGCATCCATGACCTCGATGCTGGACAGGCCGGTGAGCTCGTCCGTCTGGCGCTTGATGGTGATGCCCTCGTCCATGCCGGAGAACTTCACCGTACCGGCCACCTCGGTGATGATCGGGTGGGTGTGCGGGTCCCAGCTGGCGACCACGTCACCGGCGCTGACCTCGGCGTTGTCCGCCACCTTGATGATGGCGCCATAGGGCAGCTTGTAGCGCTCGCGCTCGCGGCCCATCCGATCGAGGATCGACAGCTCGCCGGAGCGGGAAACGGCAATCAGGTTGTCATCCTGGCGTTCCACGACCTTCACATTGTGCAGGCGCACGGTACCGTCGTTGATGATCTGGATGTTGTCCTGGGCGGTAGCCCGGCTCGCGGCCCCGCCGATGTGGAAGGTCCGCATGGTGAGCTGGGTACCCGGCTCACCGATGGACTGGGCCGCGACCACGCCGATGGCCTCGCCGTTGTTGACCTTGTGGCCGCGGGCGAGATCCCGGCCGTAGCAGGCCGAGCAGATACCGTGGCGCGTCTCGCAGGTGATCGGCGAGCGCACTTCCACCTCGTCGATCCCCATCTCTTCGAGGCGGCGGATCCACAGCTCGTCGAGCATGGTCCCGGCGGTGACGGCGATCTCGTCGTCCGTACCCGGCTTGATCACGTCGCGGGCGACGATACGGCCGAGAACCCGGTCACCCAGGGACTCGATGATGTCGCCGCCATCGATGACCGGCGTCATGAGCAGGCCGCGGTCCGTGCCGCAGTCTTCTTCCGTCACCACCAGGTCCTGGGCGACATCGACGAGGCGACGGGTCAGGTAGCCGGAGTTGGCCGTCTTCAGGGCCGTGTCCGCCAGGCCCTTGCGGGCGCCGTGGGTCGAGATGAAGTACTGCAGTACGTTCAGGCCCTCGCGGAAGTTCGCGGTGATCGGCGTCTCGATGATGGAGCCGTCGGGCTTGGCCATGAGGCCGCGCATACCCGCGAGCTGGCGGATCTGCGCCGGTGAACCCCGGGCGCCGGAGTCGGCGTAGATGAAGACCGAGTTGAAGGAGGCCTGCCCCTCTTCCTCACCCTCGCGGTTCACCACCTGCTCCTTGGAGAGGCCTTCCATCATCGACTTGGACACCAGGTCGTTGGCCCGGGACCAGATGTCGATGACCTTGTTGTACTTCTCGCCCGCGGTAACGAGGCCGGCGGCGAACTGGTCCTCGATCTCCTTCACCTCGGCTTCAGCGCTGTCGATGATGCGCGTCTTCTCCTCCGGGATCTCGAAGTCGTTGACGCCGATGGAGGCGCCGGAGCGGGTGGAGAAATCGTAACCCATGTACATGAGCTGGTCCGCGAAGATCACGGTGGCCTTCAGGCCCACGGCCCGGTAGCACTGGTTGATGATCTGCGAGATGGCGCGCTTCGCCATGGGCTGATCGACCATGGCGAAGGCGATGCCCTCCGGCACGATCTCCCAGAGCAGGGCGCGGCCCACGGTGGTGTCGGCGAGGAAGTCGCGGGACTCACGCTCACCATCGTCACCGATGACCGTCTCGCTGATGCGCACCTTGACCCGCGCCTGCAGGTGAACCTGGCCGGCGTAGTAGGCCCGGTGCACCTCGGCCACGCTGGTGAAAGCCCGGCCCTCGCCCCTGGCGTTGATGCGCTCGCGGGTCATGTAGTAAAGGCCCAGCACCACGTCCTGGGATGGGACGATGATCGGCTCGCCGTTCGCCGGGGACAGGATGTTGTTGGTGGACATCATCAGCGCCCGGGCCTCGAGCTGCGCCTCCAGGGTCAGGGGCACGTGCACGGCCATCTGGTCGCCGTCAAAGTCCGCGTTGTAGGCGGCGCAGACCAGCGGGTGCAGCTGGATGGCCTTGCCCTCGATGAGCACCGGCTCAAAGGCCTGGATGCCCAGCCGGTGCAGCGTCGGGGCGCGGTTCAGGAGCACCGGATGTTCGCGGATCACCTCCGCAAGAATGTCCCACACTTCCGGCGGTTCGCGCTCGACCATCTTCTTGGCGGCCTTGATGGTGGTCGCCAGGCCCCGGGCTTCGAGCTTGCCGAAGATGAAGGGCTTGAACAGCTCCAGGGCCATCTTCTTGGGCAGGCCGCACTGGTGCAGCCTCAGCGTCGGACCGACCACGATCACGGAGCGGCCGGAGTAATCCACGCGCTTGCCGAGGAGGTTCTGGCGGAAGCGGCCCTGCTTGCCCTTGATCATGTCGGCCAGGGACTTCAGGGGGCGCTTGTTGGAGCCCGTGATCGCGCGGCCGCGGCGGCCGTTATCGAGCAGCGCGTCCACGGCTTCCTGCAGCATGCGCTTCTCGTTGCGCACGATGATATCCGGCGCATTCAGGTCCAGCAGCCGCTTCAGGCGGTTGTTGCGGTTGATCACCCGGCGGTACAGGTCGTTGAGGTCCGAGGTCGCGAAGCGGCCGCCGTCGAGCGGCACCAGCGGACGCAGGTCCGGCGGCAGCACCGGCAGCGCGTTCAGCACCATCCACTCCGGCTTGTTGCCGGAGTTGGCAAAGGCCTCGAGCAGCTTCAGGCGCTTGGACAGCTTCTTGATCTTCGTCTCGGAATTCGTCTGCGGGATTTCCTCGCGCAGCTGGGCGATCTCACCGTCGATGTCGATCTGCTTCATGAGATCCTGAACGGCCTCGGCACCCATCTTCGCCGTGAACTCGTCGCCGAACTCCTCCATCGCCTCGTAGTACTGCTCGTCGGTGAGCAGCTGGGCGTGCTCAAGGGTGGTCATGCCCGGGTCGGTGACGATGTAGGACTCGAAATAGAGCACGCGCTCGATGTCGCGCAGCGTCATGTCCAGCAGCAGCCCGATGCGCGAAGGCAGGGACTTCAGGAACCAGATGTGGGCGACCGGGCTGGCGAGCTCAATGTGGCCCATGCGCTCCCGGCGCACCTTGGCGAGGGCGACTTCGACACCGCACTTCTCGCAGATCACGCCGCGGTGCTTCAGGCGCTTGTACTTGCCGCAGAGGCATTCGTAATCCTTCACCGGGCCGAAGATCTTCGCGCAGAAGAGACCATCGCGCTCCGGTTTGAAGGTGCGATAGTTGATCGTTTCCGGCTTCTTGACTTCGCCGTAGGACCACGAGCGGATCATGTCCGCGGACGCGAGGCCGATGCGGATGGAGTCAAATTCTTCCGTGTGTCCCTGGGACTTGAGCAGATTCAGTAAGTCTTTCAAGGCCTATCCTCCAAGAGGTGTTGCGGGCGGGGAGGCGCGGCTCGCGCCTCCCGGTCCCTGTCCATTCGCGGTCTAGTCGTTCTCCAGCTCGATATCGATACCGAGGGAGCGGATTTCCTTGACCAGCACGTTGAAGGACTCGGGCATGCCCGGCTCCATGCGATGGTCCCCATCGACGATGTTCTTGTACATCTTGGTCCGGCCCGCCACGTCGTCGGACTTGACCGTGAGCATCTCCTGCAGCGTGTAGGCGGCGCCATAGGCCTCGAGGGCCCAGACCTCCATTTCGCCGAAGCGCTGGCCACCGAACTGCGCCTTGCCGCCCAGCGGCTGCTGGGTAACGAGGCTGTAGGAGCCCGTGGAACGCGCGTGCATCTTGTCGTCCACGAGGTGGTTCAGCTTGAGCATGTACATGTAGCCCACGGTTACCGGGCGGTCGAAGGCATCGCCGCTGCGGCCGTCGTAGAGCGTGAACTGGCCGCTCTCCGGCATGTCCGCGAGCTTCAGCAGGGCCTTGATGGAGTCCTCCTGGGCACCGTCGAACACCGGCGTGGCCATGGGCACGCCGCCGGAGAGGTTCTTCGCCAGGGCGAGGACCTCGTCATCGGTGAGCTCGCCGAAGTTCTCCGGACGGCCCGCGCCGTTGTTGTAGATCGAGTCGAGGAACTTGCGGATCTCCGCCGCCTTGCGCTGCTCCTGGACCATCAGGTTGATCTTTTCACCGAGGCCCTTGGCCGCCATGCCGAGGTGCGTCTCGAGGATCTGGCCCACGTTCATGCGCGACGGCACGCCGAGCGGGTTGAGCACGATGTCCACCGGCTCGCCGTTCTCGTCGAACGGCATGTCCTCCACGGGCATGATCACGGAGATCACGCCCTTGTTGCCGTGCCGGCCGGCCATCTTGTCGCCCGGCTGGATGCGGCGCTTGACCGCGAGGTAGACCTTGACGATCTTGAGCACGCCCGGGGCGAGATCGTCGCCGCTCTGCAGCTTGCGCTTCTTGTCCTCGAAGCGCTCCTCGAGGAGCTTGTTCTGCTCCTCCAGCTGCCGGGCCGCGGAGGCCAGAGCGTCGTTCAGGTCGCTGTCAGACAGCTTGAGCTTCAGCATCTGCTCCCGGTCGAGCTCGCCCAGGACCTTCTCGGAAAGGGTCGTGCCCTTGGCGAGGTTGCCGCCGCTGACCGTCTTCTTGCCCTTGAGAAGGTTTGCGAGGCGCGCAAAGGTCGCCTCCTCGAAGATGCGGTACTCCTCCTTGAGGTCCTTGCGGAACTCGTCGAGCTGCATCTTCTCGATCTGCTGGGCTCGGGCGTCCTTCTCGAGGCCGTCCCGGGTGAAGACCTGCACATCGATCACCGTACCCTTGGTGCTGGACGGCACGCGCAGAGAGGTGTCCTTCACGTCCGAGGCCTTCTCGCCGAAGATCGCGCGCAGCAGCTTTTCCTCGGGGGTAAGCTGGGTCTCGCCCTTCGGCGTGACCTTGCCCACGAGGATATCGCCGGCGTCCACCTCGGCACCGATGTAGACGATGCCGGACTCGTCGAGCTTGGCCAGGGCGCTCTCGCCGACGTTCGGGATGTCGGAGGAGATCTCTTCCGGACCCAGCTTCGTGTCGCGGGCGATACAGGTAAGCTCCTGGATGTGGATGGTCGTGAAGCGGTCCTCCTTCACCACCCGCTCGGAGACGAGGATGGAATCCTCGAAGTTGTAGCCGTTCCAGGGCATGAACGCGATGCGCATGTTCTGGCCAAGCGCCAGTTCGCCCATGTCGATGGACGGCCCGTCGGCCAGGATGTCACCGCGCTCCACCCGGTCACCGCGGCTCACGATCGGCCGCTGGTTGATGCAGGTGTTCTGATTCGAACGCGTGTACTTCGTCAGGTTGTAGATATCCACCGGCGCCTCGTCGGGACCGACGTCCGCGTCGTCCACGCGCACCACGATGCGGCTGGCGTCGACGGAATCGATGACACCGTTGCGGCGCGCAACCACGCAGACACCGGAGTCACCGGCGACGAACCGCTCCATGCCCGTGCCCACCAGGGGCTTCTCGCTGCGCAGCGTCGGTACCGCCTGGCGCTGCATGTTCGAGCCCATGAGGGCGCGGTTGGCGTCGTCGTGCTCGAGGAAGGGGATCAGGGCCGCGGCCACGGAGACCACCTGCTGCGGGGACACGTCCATGTAGTCAACGCGCTCCGGCGGCATGAGGTTGAACTCATTCATGTGCCGCACAGTGATCAGGTCGTCGACGAAGCGGTTGTCGTCGTCGAGGCTCGCCGAGGCCTGGGCGATCACGTGCTCCGCTTCGTTGATGGCCGACAGGTACTCGATCTCGTCGGTCACCTGGCCATCGACCACGCGGCGGTAGGGGCTCTCGAGGAAGCCGTACTCGTTGGTGCGGGCATAGACCGCCAGCGAGTTGATCAGGCCGATGTTGGGCCCTTCCGGCGTCTCGATGGGGCAGACCCGGCCGTAATGGGTGGGGTGCACGTCGCGCACCTCGAAGCCCGCGCGCTCGCGGGTCAGGCCACCCGGGCCGAGGGCCGAAACGCGGCGCTTGTGGGTCACTTCCGAGAGCGGGTTGTTCTGGTCCATGAACTGGGATAGCTGGCTGGAACCGAAGAACTCCTTCACCGCCGCCGAGACCGGCTTGGCGTTGATCAGGTCCTGCGGCATGAGCCCTTCGCTCTCGGCCATGGACAGGCGTTCCTTTACGGCGCGCTCGACGCGCACCAGGCCTACGCGGAACTGGTTCTCGGCCATCTCGCCGACGCTGCGGATGCGCCGGTTGCCGAGGTGGTCGATGTCGTCGACCATGCCCTTGCCGTTGCGGATACCGATGAGCGTCTCGAGCACCGCGACGATATCCTCACGGGAGAGGATGCCGCTGCCGGTGATTTCCTCGCGGCCCAGGCGGCGGTTGAACTTCATGCGGCCGACGGCGGAGAGGTCATAGCGGTCCGGCGAGAAGAACAGGTTCTGGAACAGGTTCTCCGCGGACTCCTTCGTCGGCGGCTCGCCCGGGCGCATCATGCGGTAGATTTCCACCAGCGCCTCGAGCTCCGTGCGCGTCGGGTCCTGGCGCAGGGTCTCGGAGATGAACGGGCCGCAGTCGAGTTCGTTCGTGTACAGCGTATCGATCTGGCTGACGCCGGCGGCCTCGAGCTTCGCCAGCACTTCCTCGGAAATCTCGGTATTGCACTCCACCAGTACTTCGCCGGTCTTCTCATCGACGATGTTCTTCGCCAGCGCGCGGCCGAAGAGGTACTCCCGGGGGATCTCCAGCTCGCTCATGCTGGCCTTTTCCAGCTCCCGGATGTGGCGCTGGGTAATACGGCGGCCCTGCTCCACGACGACCTTGCGGCCGATCTTGATGTCGAAGGACGCGACATCACCGCGCAGGCGCTCGGGGATCAGCGCCATGCGGTAGACACCGTCCCCGTCGACGGTGAAGGTGTTCACGTCGAAGAACATGTCGAGAATTTCCTCGGACTCGTAGCCGAGGGCGCGCAGCAGGATCGTCGCCGGCAGTTTGCGGCGGCGGTCGATACGGGCGTAGACCAGGTCCTTCGGGTCGAACTCGAAATCCAGCCAGGAGCCGCGATAGGGGATAATCCGCGCTGAGTACAGGAGCTTGCCCGAGGAGTGGGTCTTGCCCTTGTCGTGATCGAAGAAGACACCCGGGGAGCGGTGCAGCTGGGACACGATCACGCGCTCGGTACCGTTGATGACAAAGGTACCGTTCTCGGTCATCAGGGGAATCTCCCCCATGTAGACTTCCTGCTCCTTGATATCCTTGATCGTCTTGTTGGCGCTTTCCTTGTCGTAGATGATCAGGCGCACCTTGACCCGCAGGGCGCAGGAATAGGTGACCCCGCGGAGCTGGCACTCGGCGACGTCGAAAACCGGCGTGCCCAGGCGATAGTCCACGTACTCCAGCGCGGCGTTGCCGCTATAGGACACGATGGGGAAGACGCTCTTGAACGCAGCGTGCAGGCCGTAATCGTCGCGCTCGTCAGCGGGAATGCCCTGCTGGGTGAACTTGCGATAGGAATCGAGTTGAATCGCGAGCAGGTACGGCACGTCCATGACCTTGGGCAGGTTCCCAAAGTGCTTGCGAATGCGTTTCTTCTCAGTGTATGAGTAAGCCATCAGTACTCCCCAGCATTGTATGCCCCGGACGCAGCTGCCGTCCGCCAGCCCGGAGTCGGGCTATCAACAGGCGGCAGCGCCGCCCATAAATCCTTCCCGCAGAAGCGGGAAAAGGCCGGCGGGCACAGCGCCCACCAGCCTTTCGAGTGCCCGGCCGTGCCGGACAAACACCAGCCTTACTTGAGCTCGACGGTGCCGCCGGCTTCTTCAAGCTGCTTCTTGATGTCTTCGGCTTCTTCCTTGGAAGCGCCTTCCTTGACCGCGGACGGCGCGCCGTCGACGAGGCCCTTGGCTTCCTTCAGACCGAGGCCCGTTACAGCGCGGACAACCTTGATCACGTTGACCTTCTTCTCGCCGGCAGACGTCAGCATGACATCGAACTCGGTCTGCTCTTCCGCGGCGGCGCCACCGGCGTCACCACCGGCCGCTGCCGGCGCTGCGGCAACGGCCGCTGCGGCGGTCACGCCGAACTTCTCTTCCATGGCGTCGATGAGCTCGACCACTTCCATCACGCTCATTTCGGCGATGGCTTCCAGAATGTCGTCTTTGGACATACCCATTGTGCTTACTCCTGTTTACGGTAACTTTGAGATTCCGGCTCAGGCCGCGGCTTGTTCTTTCTGCTCGCGGACCGCAGCCAGTGTGCGCACCAGTTTTCCAGGCACTTCGTTCATGGTCCGTGCCAGCTTCGTTACCGGCGCCTTCATCACGCTCATGAGCATGGCGAGGGCTTCGTCGCGCGTCGGTAGCTTGGCCAGCACGTCCAGTTGTTCCGCACCCAGCATCTGGCCACTCACCGCCAACGCCTTCACCTCGAACTGGTTGTTCTCCTTGGCGAATTCCTTGAACAGGCGCGCTGCCGCACCCGGGTCTTCCATGGAAAACCCGAACAGGGACGGACCTACCAGCGCATCGGTGACGCACTCGTATTCCGTGCCCTCGAAGGCGCGCTTGGCCAGGGTGTTCCGCACGACGCGGAGGGTCACCTTGTTCTCGCGCGCTTCCTTGCGCAGGGCCGTCATCCCGTCGACAGACACGCCGCGCGCGTCTGCGATGACGAGGGACAGGGCGTTGGTGGCGGTCTCATTGACTTCGGCGACGATCGCCTTCTTGTCTTCGAGTGCAATTGCCACTGGTCTTTACTCCTGGTTTGCTTGCAATTTTCTTGCAAAGGTCACCGCCATCCTCTGCGACGACCACGTTCGCGGTGAACGGATCCACCATCTGCGTAGGCCGGGCAGGGCCCGTTTAGGCCGCGCGCTCACGCGCGCCGCACCTACGGTCTTTGATGGCCTTCAGTTCATGGCGAGGGACGCATCCCGGGCGCATCGTCCAAAGACCTCAAAGCAGGCCGGCGCGACACTCACTCAGCTTCCGTGGGTGTCCTGCCGGCCGTCAGCGCCGCCCTCCCTGGCGGCGCCCGTTACCGGGGCGCTTCCGCGCCCGCGGCCACAGATCGATTACAGCTCGCTTACAGCTCGATAGACGCCTGATCGATGGTCACACCCGGCCCCATGGTCGTGGACAGGGTGACCTTCTTCATGTAGACGCCCTTGGCAGCCGCCGGCTTCGCCTTCTTCAGGTCCGCCAGGACGGCCTCGAGGTTGCCCCTGATCGCATCCAGCTCGAAGCTGATCTTGCCGATGCCGCCGTGGATGATGCCGTTCTTGTCCGTGCGGAAACGCATCTGGCCGGACTTGGCATTCTTCACGGCCGTCTCGACGTCCGGCGTAACGGTGCCGGTCTTCGGGTTCGGCATCAGGCCGCGGGGGCCGAGGAGCTGGCCCAGCTGACCGACGACGCGCATGGCATCGGGGGAAGCCACGACGACGTCGAAATCCATCATGCCGCCCTTGATTTCTTCGGCGAGCTCTTCCATGCCGACGAAATCGGCACCGGCGGCCTTCGCCTTCTCGGCGTTCTCACCCTGGCTGAATACGGCGACGCGGACATCGGTACCGGTGCCGTGCGGCAGGGTCGTGGCGCCGCGGACCGCCTGGTCCGACTTGCGGGCATCCACGCCGAGCTTGACCGCCACTTCCACGGTCTCGTTGAACTTTGCCGTCGACAGCTCCTTGAGCAGGGCTACCGCTTCCTCGAGCGGGTAGGCCCGGTTGCGGTCGACTTTTTCACGGTACGCGCGCAGGCGCTTGGAAAGCTTGGCCATCTCAGTTCACCCCCTCAACGTCGAGACCCGAGGAACGGGCGCTGCCGGCAATCGTGCGCACCGCCGCATCCATGTCGGCTGCCGTGAGGTCCGGCCACTTCTGCTGGGCGACCTCTTCGAGCTGGGCGCGGGTAACCTTGCCCACCTTCTTCGTGTTCGGCTCACCGGACCCCTTGCTGATACCCGCGACCTTGCGCAGGAGCACCGACGCCGGCGGCGTCTTCTTGATGAAGGTGAAGGAGCGGTCGTTGTAAACCGTGATCACCACGGGGATCGGCAGACCGGGCTCGGTGCCCTGGGTCTCGGCGTTGAACGCCTTGCAGAACTCCATGATGTTGACGCCGTGCTGGCCGAGCGCCGGGCCCACGGGCGGGCTCGGGTTGGCCTGGCCGGCCGGCACCTGCAGCTTGATATAAGCTTCGACTTTCTTTGCCATTGTTTACCTTCTCCCGGGTACAAGCGCCGCCCGGGGCCCTGCGGGCCTGGCTGGCTCCCCATTGGGACGGCCGGGGCCGTCCGTTCCAAAAGCGGCGGAGCCTGCCCCGCCGCGCCTGCTCAGGCCTTTTCGACCTGGCTGAATTCCAGCTCCACCGGGGTGGAACGACCGAAGATCAACACCGCCACGTTGAGACGGTTCTTCTCGTAGTTGACCTCTTCGACGACGCCGTTGAAGTCGTTGAAGGGGCCGTCGATCACGCGGACCATCTCGCCCGGCTCGAAGAGCGTCTTCGGCTTCGGCGCTTCCGTGCCCTCCTCGATGCGGTTAAGGATGGCGTTCGCCTCGGCCTCGCTGATCGGCGCCGGCGCGTCGGCCTTGCCGCCGATGAAGCCGAGCACCCGGGGCGTTTCCTTCACCAGGTGCCAGGTGTCATCGTCGAGCTCCATCTGCACCAGCACGTAGCCGGGAAAGAACTTGCGCTCGCTGCGCCGCTTCTGGCCGCCGCGCATCTCCACGACTTCCTCCGTCGGCACCAGGACCTCGCCGAAGCGGTCCTGCATCCCGTGCAGCTCGACCCGCTCCTTGAGGCTTGCGGCCACCTTTTTCTCGTAACCGGAGTAGGCGTGTACGACGTACCAGCGCATTGCCATCGGCAGCTTCTCTCCTAACCTATAACCAGTGACACGAGCCAACCCAGGAAGGAGTCGAGCCCCCAGAGGATCAGCGCCACCACGAGCACGAACGCGACCACGATCAGCGTGGTCTGCACCGTCTCCTGGCGGGTCGGCCAGACCACCTTGCGGATCTCCGTGCGCGAACCCTTCACCAGGGACCAGAACGCCGCCCCCTTGGCCGTCTGCAGGGCCACGAAGCCGGCCATGGCCGCCAGCACGAGGATGCCCAGTACGCGGTAGAGCAGCGACTCGTTGGCGAAGTAGCTGTTGCCCACCACGGCAACCGCGACCAGCGCAAAGACGACGATCCACTTCAGGGCGTCAAAGCGACTGGCTGGCGTTTCCACACTCATTCACACTTCCTTTCCGACCCGCTCGCGTGCGGATCACACCTGCCACTAGTGGCAGGCCAGGAGGGACTCGAACCCCCAACCTGCGGTTTTGGAGACCGCTGCTCTGCCAA
>NZ_JBTOLW010000048.1:0-15524 GCF_054552115.1 Pseudohaliea sp.
GGGCGGATGGTGGGGGGTACCCCCAATCGCTCCCCAATACACGCTTGGTGGGGGCACCCCCCACCATCCGCCCCTACCGTGGTGGGAACACTCGCCCCCGGAAGCGCACGAAAAGACTTTTGAAAACCCCTTAGCGAATCACCTTGACCCAGTCGCCGGTGCGCGGCTCGCCGCGCGGGTAGAAGCCGTTGATCAGCCGCAGCTGCGCCTCCGCGTCGGGAATTGGCGAGCCGGCCGCGAGCGTTTCCATGGTCGCGCCCCGGGGTACCTGGATATAGCGCACATAGCGCGGCTGCCCGCTCTGCCGCTCCTGCGGCAGGATAGGCCGGAAGGTAGTGATGATCTCCTTCAGGGCGGTGTCACTGGCGGCGAAGTCCGCCGCCTCGCCCTCGAAGAGATAAGTCAGGCCGCCGAAGTCGATTGCCGCCAGCCGCTTGCTCTTGCCCCCGGCGGTTGCCACCGCGCTATAGCCCGTGAGCCCGGCCTGCTCGAGCGCCTCGCCGCCGGAAAGGTCGCCCCGGGCCAGGTCCGTGAGCACCGTCTCTGGGTTGGTATCGGGGTTGCGGCGGCGCAGGGTGATGGTGACGGCCGCGCTGCCGTCGCCGGCGCGGGCGACCACGGCGCTGGCCCCGGCGTTTACCCGCCAGCCCTCGGGGTGGGCGAACGTGAAGCCCAGCTTGTTGTGGTAGTAGCGGTTGTCGGCACGCTGTCCCTGGATGCTCTGTCCCCAGACGAGGCCGTCGGTCAGCTCGCGGAACTCGCCCGGGCGTGACGGGTCCTCGATATAGGTCCCCGTGTCGAGTTCGTTTGCCGCGCGGATCACCGTCTGCAGGCGCTTGTCGTTGCGCGGGTGGGAGGCGTACAGGCCGTGGTAGGTGGCCAGGGGCTTGCCGCTCGCCTTTGCCTTGAGGCGCTGGAACTGCTCCTGGTTCTTGAGTACGCCGATGACCTCGAAAAGGGACTCCGGGTCGTAGCCGGCCTTGTACATGTACTCCGCGCCGAGACCGTCGGCCTCGAGTTCCATCTCCCGGCCGTAGCCGCTGATGAGTTCTGCGCCGTACATGCTCGAGGCCTCGTAGAGGGCCCCGGAGCCCGTGAGGACGTAGGCGGTGGTGGCGAGCACCTGGGAGGTCACCCCGGCGGCCTTGCGCCGGGCGTGGTGCCGGGCGGTGACGTGGGCGATCTCGTGCGCGAGCACCGCGGCCAGTTCCGCCTCGCGGTCGAGGTAGGCGAGTAGGCCGCGGTTCACGTAGATGTAGCCGCCGGGGGTGGCGAAGGCGTTGATGTCCGGCGCGTCGATCACCGAGAAGGTGAAGTCCCGCTCCGGCATGTCGCTCTTCGCCACGAGGCGCTGGCCGACGCGTTCGACGTAGGCGGCGAGTTCCGGGTCGTCGTAGAAGGCCCCCTCGGCCTTGAACTTCTCGTACATCTCCTCGCCGGTCTCTTCCTCGCCGCCCTGGCTGCCGAGGACCACCGTGGCGCCGCCGGTGGCGGGGTTCACGGTGCAGCCGCCGGCGAGGAGGGCGGCGAGGAGCAGGGCGAGCAGCCACCCCTGCCGCTTCAGCCATGGAATTACGCACGGCGTCAGGGGCGAGTAGGGGTGTCTTCCCTCACAAAGCGTGTATCGGGGAGCGACCCGGCCAGGCAAGGCTGAGAGAAGACACCCGTACTCGCCCCGGAGTTGCGCGAAGAACCGAAAGACGGGACGCAGGAGCGGGTGCACGGGCTCAGTGCTCGCTGGAGAGGAACTTGAGGAGCTGGTCGCCGAGGCCGTCGCAGGCCGTGCCCTGCACCGGCGCGATGATCGGTATGGGGACGACCACCGCGGGCATGTAGGACTGGCCGCTGGCGGAGGTGTTCACGCGGCCGACCTCGGCCCGGTCCGTGAAGTCCCAGATGGTGGCCTCGTAGGTCGAGTCGTTGCCCCAGGTGCCGAAGCCGAAACAGCCGGCGCCGCCGGGGCCCACGCCGCAGGTCATGGACCCTGCGGAATTGGTTTGCACCGTGCTGCCGTCGACCCAGATCAGGTACTCCGTCTGCAGGCTGGCGAGCCGTTCCGCCACCGGCGGCTGCGTCATGAGGCGGTCGAGGTCCGCCGGCCGCAAAGGGGCGGTCCGCGGCTCGAACCAGGGATAGAGGCTGTTCAGGAACTCGAGCTCGCCGATGACGTTGATGCTCGGGTCGCCGCGCTGGATGTGCTTGCCGATGCACTGGATGAAATCGGGCTCCGTTTCGTAGTCGCTGGCGTGGCGGCGGCCGAGGATGACCACGCTGGCATCGCCGACGCCCTCCGCCGGCTCGTTGAAGACCATCTCGTCCACGGTGGCGGTCACGCAGCCGGTGGTGAGCAGGGCGGCGGCGAGCGCGGGGGCCAGGCGGGCGAGGTGCACGGCGAGGGTGCGTAGGCTCACGGTCCTTCCTCCGCTACGGCCGCCGAATCATTCACTGATCCCGCCGCTGCCCCGTCTCCGGATCCTTCCGCTGCCCCGTCCCCGGGCCCTGCCAGGGCGCCCTCTCGCGGGCCGGTCGCAACCGTCGCCGGCGCCTCGAGGGCATCCATCCAGGCGGCGACCTCGGGTACCCGGGTAAAGCTGGTGGCGAAGTGCGCGCCGGCGTCGCGCAGGGCGACCACGGCGGCGAGGTTGACCGCAGCCTCGTCGGACTGCAGGAAGGCGGTGGGGGTCTTGCCGTAGGCGGTCATGGTCCAGTCGGCGATGGTCTCGCCCCGCGTGGTCACGAGCTCGAAGGCGTAGCGCATCCAGATCTCGTAGACCTTGATGTTGGTCTGGGCGGGGATGGCGTACTGCAGCTCGTCGACCCGGGGGATGAGGACCGCGTCCACGGCGGGGTTCATCTGCTCCGGTGCCGGCCGGGCATCCATGGGCACCACCCGCTCGAACATGCCCGTGAGCAGCGTATCCCAGAGCTCGACCTGGGCCTCCCCGGTGCGCACCAGCCAGTCGGACTCGGCGCGGCCCTTGGCCTCGTCGAAGAATTCGTGCTCGCGGAACCCGGGCTCGTACCAGACGCCGAGGGTGAGCGGCAGCTTGCTCATGAGCGGCTCGGGGAACTGGCCCTGCACCACGACTTCCTTCGCGCCGCAGCCCGCCAGGGCCAGCAGCGCCGCGAGCAGCAGCGCGCCGGTCCAGGGGCGGCGTTCAGGGGCGGAAGTCGTTGAGCCCGACAAAGGTACCTCCGTTCCGATAGGTCAGCTCGCGCATGAGCGTGGCGAAGCGAATACCGGTCGTCTGCAGGTTCGGCGGACGTATGAACTGTACGGGGAAGCCGACCGCATGGATGCGTACCCGCTGCTCGCCGTCCGCCGCCTCGCGGTTGATCTGATCCACCGTATCCACCACCTGGGCGATGGACTCACCCGTAAACTCGTCCCCGAAGACGTAAATACTAATCTTTTTCCCGGGGTCGTAAAACGTGCGCACGGCCTGGGTGATGCCCTCCACGGGGCTCGAGTTCGAGAACACGTTCCAGTTGCGCAGGTTCTGCATGATCACCTGCCGGCGCCCCGGCGTATCCGGGATCCACTGGCCCCGGTAGCGGCTGAACATGTAGTTGCCCATGTCGTTGAGCACCTGGATGCCCTTGACGTCGGGATAGATCGCGAGCGTCGCCTCGAGTTCCCGCAGCATGCGCTCCCAGGCGTAGGAGAACATGGAGCCGGAGGTGTCGATGATGAAGATGATGTACTCGCTGTCGACGGGGATGCCGCCGATCAGGTTGTTGCTGCGCTCGAGGCCGGCGAGAAGCCGCTTCTGTTCGGCCGTGAGGCTCTGCCGGGCGATAGCCAGCTGCTCGGTGATGGTGCTGTTGCTGTTCTTCTCGACCTGGATGCTGTCGTAGCGGGAGCGGGCGCTCGCCAGCTGGCCCTGGAGGATGGCGATGCGCTCCTTGTACTCCGAAAGCTGCTCCTGCTTCGCGTTCAGGTCGCGATTCAGGACGACGCTCTCGCCGCGCAGCTCGAAGAGCTGCTCCTGCAGGTCCGCGACCCGGCCCTCGAGATTCACCGTGGAGGCCTCGATGATCTGCGGCTGCACGGTCTTGGTGATCATGAGCAGCAGGATCACGGCCCCGAAGCCGCAGCAGATTACGTCCAGGAAGGACAGGGAGAACTCCGCCATTTCCCGCCGTGCCTTGCGCATCAGGGCCAGTCTCTCGAGGGGCTCATGAAGGAGCCGCCGGTCGCCTGGGCCAGCTGCCAGAACTCGGAGGCGGCCATGGGGTCGCCCTCCATGGGCGCGAGAATGATGTTCACCGGCACGTTCTGCGGCAGGGAGCGGATGGCGTCGCGGTAGAGTTTCACCCGCTCATTGCCCGACACCCTGGTTCCCCGGGGCGGGTTCGCCCCCTGCGTGGGCAGCCCGTCGGTGATGAGGAAGATGTTGTCCGGCATGGGCGACAGCCGGCCCAGGGCGACGAAGGCGTTGTGCAGCGAGGTGCCGCCGCCGGGCACGAGCCTGCCGAGGGCCGTGCCCACGGACTCGAGCTGCGGCTGGTTGGCCACCTCGAGCCATTGGCCGTCGCTGTCCGGGAGCACGGAGCGCGCTTCCGTATTGAAGGTGATGACCTGGTAGCTGGCGTCCACCGGCAGCTGGGCGCTGAGCCAGTTCACGGTGTTCACCGCGCGCTGCCACTTGCCGGAAGCGCGCTGTACGTCCTCGCCCATGTTGCGCAGGCGGATCACGTTCACCAGTTTGTCGGCGAGCATGCTGGCCGAGCTGTCGAGGAGGATGGCGATGTGCCGCCCGCCGAGGTTGAGCCCCGTGAGGTACTGGCGCTGGCCGTCGCCGGTGAAGGTGCGCGCGCTGCGCCCGCCTTCCTTCTTCGCCGCCTCGCGCAGCCGCTTCACCTCCTCTTCGAGGGACTGTACCTCGGCCTTGAGCTTCTCGATGGCCGCGTCGTCCGTGTAGCCGTCCTCGGCGAGGTCGCGGATCAGGGCTTCGTAACGGTCGATTTCCTCGGTGACCCGGGTGGCACGGCCCTGGGCCTCGACGATGGCGAGGTCCGTGTCGTCGAGGGCGTTGCGCAGCGCCACGAGGCCTTCCTCGCCCTCGCGGATATCCTCCTCGAGCATGTTGACCTCGGAGAGGAGGTCGGCGTTCAGCTCCTTCGACTGCACCTCGATGCTGTGGTCGATGATCAGGAAGACCAGCACCACGGCGCCGAAGCCGCAGGACATGATGTCCAGGAAGCTCAGGTTGAAGGTGTTGAAGCTGCGCTTGCGCCTGGCCATCGTGACGCTAGTCGTCCACGACGATCAGTTGCCAGTGGCCGCCACCCACGGCAACCCGGTCTCCCGCCGCGAGCGCCGCGCCGTTCCAGGGGCCGTCGTTCACGGTGGCCGTGCCGCGCCCGGGGGCGAGGCGCCAGCCGCCGTCGCCGTGCACCAGGGACCAGCCATCGGCGAGGGGCATGTTGTAGGCCAGGGGTCGGGCCCGGCCCTCCGTCAGCAGGTGCGTGGGTGCGGGACCGCCGGGTGCCGGGCCTGCTGCGCTCGCCGGGGGGGCGGCGTCCCGCTCCGGCTCTCCGCCTGCCGGAGGGGACGCACCCCCGGGCCGGCCGGTGGTGGCGCCGGGCGTAGCAGTCACCGGCAGTGCCCGCACCAGGTGCAGCGCCTCTCCGGGCTGGACGATGCGCTCGCCGTGGGCGGCCAGCGCCTCGGGCAGGTCACGGCTGCCTGTCACGCGTGCGCCCGGGAATCCCTGGGTGAAGCCGGGCAACAGGTCCGCCAGCGAATCCACGAGCAGGCGCGGCGCGTCGCCGCCCCGGCCCAGCTCCCGGGCGACCCCGTCGTGCAGGCGCCGGCCCGCCTCGCGGAGTGCGTCATAGCCGATGCGGGTGCGGTAGCCGCCGACCTCCAGGGTGGTGTCGTCGGTTTCGCGCAGCGCGGCCAGCGCAGCGCCGAGGCTGTCGTAAAGCTGCTGCTCTGTCTCCGCCTGGCGCCGCGGGTCGAAGCGGGTGTTCTCGATGAAGCTGCGGGCGATCGCTTCCACCAGGCTTTCCTGCAGGGCGAGGAGCCCGCAGCCGGTGAGCACCTGTTCGCCGGTAACACGCAACTCGCCGGCTTCGACCTCAAGGCGGGTCAGCAGGGCCTGGTGCAGCTGCAGTTCGAGGTGGCAGGTGGAACCGCGGGCGCCATGGGCGGCCGCCACGAGCAGGCTGCGGTTCGCGAGCCCGACGGCGTCGAAGGGGCAGGCGCGGATGATGCCGAGGAGCAGCGACAGCTGCTCCTTGTGCAGGCTTTCCGGGACGGCGAGCACGAGCTCGCCGGGCTTGCCGGCGGCCTCGTGCAGCGCCAGCAGGTGGCCGTGCACGAGGTCCGCGCTGTGCCGGGCAGGGCCCAGCGCCGGCTGCAGGGGACGGGTGCCGAGCTGCCACCAGTAGCGCGTGTTGACGTTGCGCGGCTGGCGCCGGGCGTTGGCCCGGGCGTCCTCGCCGTAGCGGTAGTTGTCGCCGTCGAGGAGCGCGTAGCCCGGGCTGCGCACGGCGCGGCCGTCGTGCCAGAGGCGGAGCTCGCTGTCGAGGATGTCGAGGAGCGCCGCCATCAGTCCGGCGCCACCAGGTGGCGCATGAGGCGCTTGTCGGCGTAGCGCTGCGCGTCGAGCACGAGGCGTTCCTGGGCCAGCTGCAGCTGGTGCAGGCAGAACATGATGATGATCGACAGCACCAGGGCGACGAAGGTGCTGTTGAAGGCCACGCCGAGGCTGGCGGTCACGCCGGAGATATCGCCCTCCACGGCCTCGTAGGCCTGGCCCAGGGCGTCACCGATACCGCGCACGGTGCCGATGAAGCCGATGGAGGGAATCGCCCAGGCGATGTAGCGCACCATGGAGAGCTCCGAGTCGAGCCGGTCCGATTCCACCTCCACCTGCTCGCGGATCGTCTCGGAAACGGCCTGGATCGAGCCCGTGGTGGCGAAGCGCTGCAGGGCGGCGAGGAGGGTCCGCGGCAGCAGGTAGTCCCGCTGGTGGGCGGGCAGCGCCTCGATGCTGCGACTGTACTCCCGGGCATCGGGGGGCAGCACGCTGGTGCCCTCGGGGATGTCGATGAGCGATGCCTCGAGCAGCTGCCGTTCCTTCATGTTCTGGCGGCCCTTGTAGCCCATGATCGCCAGCGCCCAGATAAGCAGGATGAAGCAGGCCTCCTGCTCGAAGTCGCGGATCACGACCGCGAGGGAGCGCTCCGGCACGGCCTCCGCACCGGCGGCGATGGCGGCCGCCTGCTCGCGCAGCTGTGCATCGGCCACCGGCCGGATGGCGCCGACGTAGGCGCCGTGGACGACGATGATCGCCAGCAGCAGCGCCGCGACCTGGAAGAGGAATTCGCCGGAGAACTGGTTCTTCATGGTCGTCCCTAGATGTCTACCGGGAAAGAAACGGAGAGGTCCTCGGAGATTTCCTCGGAGGCCTGGTAATCGAAGGGGGAGCTGTCATCGGCCACCGGGGGGGGGTCGGCCCGGGGCCCGCCCTCAGCGTCACCCTCACCGCCCGTCGCGGAGGCACCGTCTTCTGCAGCCGGGGGTGCTGCGGGCGTCGCGTCCGCCTCCTCCGGCGCTTGCGCACCCGCCAGGGGCGCGCCCAGCAGCAGCAACAGCAGCAGGGGTGCCAGTGCGTCCCTCATGGCTCACTCCGCATAACGTGCGATCCGGAATCCTACGTCATCGCGTCCGCGCTGCCCATAATCCCGGAAGGTCAGGCGCAGCTCGGTCAGCTTGGACAGGGCCCAGCTGGCGCCGCGGATCGTGTAGTTGTCGCCGCTCGGGGAACCGAGCGGGTCCGTCCTGACGATCGTGTTGGCCGGGGGGATGACGTAGACGTCGTTGACCCACTCGGCGGCGTTGCCGCCGAGGTCGTAGAGGCCGTTGTGGTTCGGCGGGAAGCTGGCCACCGGTGCGCTGACCACGAAACCGTCCTCGTAGCCACCGAGGACCCGCCCGGTGACGTAGGCGGACGTATTGTCGGCGAGGTTCTCCACCGGGGTTTCCGGCGGGAAGTCGTCGCCCCAGGCGAAGCGCTGCAGTTCCTCCCCGTTGACGCGGCTCACCCAGGCCCATTCCGCTTCCGTGGGCAGCCGGTAGCCGGTGGCCGAGGGGCGGAAGCCGGTGATGATGCCCTGCTCCTCGGTATAGAAGGGTGGCAGGCCCTCCTTGCGGCTGAGCCAGTTGCAGAAGGCGGCGGCCTGCTGCCAGCTCACCTGCACCGCCGGCTGCTGCTCCCGGTTGAGGCTGTTGCCCTGCACCTGGCCGGAGTTGTGGCTCCCCTGGAAGAGGCGGAACTGGGCGTTGGTCACCTCCGTAGTCTGCAGGTAGAAGGGCCGCTCCAGGCGCACCGGGTGGAGAACTTCGTTGGCGCGCCGGCCGGGGTCGCGGCGGGAGGCGCCCATGGGGAACTCGTTGCGCGGGGCCAGCTTCGGATCGAAAAGGCGGAGGGTTTGGCCGAGGGCGGTGGTGAGCTCTGCGGGCAGCCGCGCCTTGCGCGCCTCGGCCTCGGTCATGAGCTTGAGGGTGACCAGCTGGCGCAGGCCCTCGCGGGGGGTGACGCGCCGGCGCAGGGTCTCGTAGCCGGCGAGGGTCGCGACGATCTCATGCTCGACCTCGGGCAGGGAAACGGTCTGCGACCCGGTGCCCACCCGCTCGCCGTCGATGCGCAGCTCCGCCGCCGGCGGGTCGACCTCCAGCACGACCTCGCCGAGCCGTGGCGCCAGGCGCAGTTCGCGCTGCTCGGACGCGCCCGCGGCGACGCTTACGCTCTCGCGGTAGCGGCGGTAGCCGGGGCGGGACAGGGCGATCTCGTGGGCGCGGTCCGGCGCCAGCTCGACGCTGAGTGGTGTCTGCCCGCGGAACTCGCCGTCCACAGTGACGTTGGCGCCGCTCGGCCGGCTCGCGAGCTCGAGCACGCCGGCGGCCGGCGTGAGGGCAAGGGTGCCGAGGTCCCGCGGTTCCCCGGCGACCACGTCCAGGGTGGTGCGGTACTCGGCAAAGCCGGGGGCGCGCAGGCGCAGCGTGCGCTCGCCCTGCAGCACCTCCACGGTCGCCGGTGTCTCGCCGAGGACGTCGTCGTCGACGGTGATCGTCGCGCCGGCGGGTTCCGAGGCCAGCGTGATCTCTGCCCAGGCCGGTGCCAGCTCGAGGTGGATGGTCTGCGCGATGGCGCGGCCGGTGACCTCGATGGTGGTTTCCAGGGGCAGGTAGCGTGGCGCTTCCACGGCCAGGCGGTGCTCTCCGGCGGCGATGTCGACAGCGCCCAGCGGCGCCGCGCCCAGGGGGTCGCCGTCGAGGCGCAGCGCGGCGCCCTCGGGCAGGCCGGCGAAGCTCACGCGACCGGGCAGCGGCTGGAGCGTGACCTCGTAACGCTGGGTCTCGGCGCTGCCCACGTCGAGGGTGCCGCGGTGGGGCTCGTAGCCCTCGGCGCGAACCACCAGCGGATAGCTGCCGGGGCGGACCAGGAAGCGCTGACCGAAGGGCAGGGCAAAGCCATCGATGGCGATGCTGGCCGGGGTCTCGGCGACCACGGCGACTTCCACCGAGCGCGCGGTCAAGAGGAACGCCAGGGCGAGGAGGAACAGCGCCGCTACGGCGGCGCCGACGATGGCAACGGGGCGCAGGCGCCGCCTCGGCGCCGCGCGGTCGTCGGCCAGGGGCTGGAAGGCCGCCGCCTCGATCCGCTCCCTGGGGCCGCTGCCGCGTTCCCGGTCGTTCATCGGATGGCCTCGGTGCAGGCGACGGTGACCGTCAGCGACGGGTCTTCCGGCGCCACGCGGAAGGTCTCGCGCACATCCCGGTAACCCGGGCGCGTGCCCACGGCGGTGTATTCACCGGGACGCAGTTCCAGGGTGCGCTGCTCGAAGGTGCCCAGCCGCGCCACGCGGTAGACGGTGACGCTCGTCTCCCCGTCGGAGCGCAGGGTCACGGCAACCTCGGTGTTCGCGCGCTCAAGCAGTGCCGCCAGCCGGTCTGCCTGCGCCTCGAGCCGCGGCTGCGCCGCAGTGCCCTCTGCAAGCGCACCGCGCGCCCGCGCAAGGAGCCGGGCGGCATCGCCGGCGACGGCCGGGTCCGCGAGGCGGTCCGGGTCGTCGATGACCTTGCCGAGCGCCTTGTCGAGGGCCGCCCGGGGCTCGGCCGTCTCGAGGCCGCGCTGGGCGAAGAGCACGGTGGGGTCGAGGGCGAGGGCGGCCTCGTAGCGGCGCAGGGCCTCGTCCCAGTCCTCGGCTGCGGCGGCGCTCTCCGCCGCGCTGCGCAGGTCGCGAAGCTTCGCAGCGGTCTCGACCACGCTGACCTCCTGCAGGGCTGCTGCGGCTTCCGGGCTTCCCGGCACGAGGCGCTCGGCGCGGCGGAAGGCGCTGCGGGCCTTGTCGAAGGCCTCGTCGTCGAGGGCCGCGTAGCCCTCGGACATGGCCCCGGTAAAGCGCTGGCGTGTGAGCGCCTCCGACACGCGTGCCAGTTCTGCCGCAGCGCGCTGGTGCGCCGGGTCCGCGGCCGTGGCCCCGGCGAGGGCTTCCCGGGCGGCGGCAAGGTCGCCCGAGTTCTCTGCCTCGGTGGCGCGTTCAAGACCGGCGATGACCTCGGGCAGGGCCTCGACCCGTTCGCGCAGGGCGGCGGTGCGGGCAAAGCCGGGTTCAAGCTGCTCTGCCGTGGATACCGCGGCCTCGGCGGCGGGCAGATCGCCTGCCTCGATCGCGGCCCCGGCGGCGGCCAGCTGCGCATCGCGCTCTTCGGGGATACGCGCCTCCAGCGCCAGGGCTGCTTCAAGCGCTTCCCGGTAGCGGGCGATGGCCGCCTCGAAGTCCCGCTCGCGGTAGCGTTCGTCGCCTTCGGCCGCGCTTTCCTCGACCGCGGCCATGGCGTCGGCACCCCAGTCGGCGACCGCGCGGTTCTCCAGGTTCTCGCGCACGTCGAGGAGCTCGGCCAGGATGTCCTGCGCCTCACCGCGCAGCCGCGCGGCCTGGGCCTCGGCGTAGGGTGAGCGCTCGGCGCCGGCGGGCGTGGCTGCCGGCGCTGGCGCCGGGGCTTCTTTGCTGCGCTCTTGCGCGGCGGCCGGGGCGGACCCCGGCGGTTCGGGCGCCGCCACGCGGCCGGGCAGCCAGAACACGACCAGCAGAGCGAGCAGGGCGAGGCCGCCGAGGGCCGGCAGGACCCAGCGCGGTGTGCCGCTCGCGCCTGCCGGCGTTTCCTCCGCCGCTACCGGTGCGGCGTCGAACGGTGCCGGTTCAACGCGCTCGAAATCCTGCGCCATGGAGTCCCCTGTCCGTCCCTGGTGGTGGTCAGCCGTCGCTGCCGTCGTCAGCGTTACTGCCGGCGTCTGCCTCGGGCGGCGCGAGCGCGCCGACCTCGTTGCGATAGATGTCGGCGAGGAGGTCCCGCCACTGGTGGTACTGGTCCTCGACGTTGCCCGAGAGCATCACGGTGCGGTCCTCGAGCTCGATGACCCGCGGGGTGACTTCCGCCTCCAGGGAGAGGCCGAGCTCCGCCAGGGCCTCGACATGGATCTTCGCTTCGGCGCGGGTCTCGAGCCCCGTCTTCAGAAGGTAGCCACCACCGATGATGGCGACGTTGCCGGCCGTGCGGGTCGTCCGCGAGTCGCCGCCGCTCGCCGCCGCGATGCCGGCGAGGATCGCGGCGCCGCCGGCAATGAGCTGGCGACGGCTCTCGGCCTCCAGCTCCTGCATCGCGACGACTTCCTCGTAGCTGAGCTTACGCCATTCCTGGTAGGGGCCCTGCATGTCGCCGCGGAAGCCCGTGTAGTAGCCCTGCAGCGTGTCGATGAACAGGTTGTCGCGCTCGCGGATGCCCTGCACCCGCTCGAGCATGGGGTCGTCCTCGGCCGGCAGGCGGGCAATGCGCAGTTCGCCATCCCGGCCCTGCCGCAGGTAGCCGTCGAAGGCCTCCGGGGCGAAGCTGCGGGCGAAGCGCAGCTCGCTCACGGTGCGGATCTCCCCGGCCTCCCCGTCGGCGAGGGCGAGCTGGTGCTCGAGGAGGTCGTTGGCGATGCGGTGGTAGACCGCCTGGAAAGGATCGTACTGGCGCCGCGTCCTGTTGTCGTAGGCATAGCGGCTGGCATGGCCTTCATAGGTGTTGTCGAGCCAGACCTTGCCCCGGGCGTCCACGGCGCGCACGGCGAGCTTCAGCTCCTCGCCGTCGGAATGGAGGATCGTCCCGTCGATGCGCAGGTCCGTGATCCGCTCGTTGTCCGGTACCACGCGCACGGCACCCCAGGCGCCCGTGTCCTGCATGGTGGTGGCCAGCAGCTGCGGGATAAAGCGGGCCTCGGCGCGGCGGACTTCCGGGTAGACGCGCTGCTCGTCATCCTCTTCGAGGTCGTCGAGGCCCGGGTCGAAGATGGCGACCCCGACGTCGAGCAGTTCCGCCTCCGCTACCGGCGCTTCCGGATAGGCGAGGGGCGGCACGGAGGTGGTCTTTACCGTCTGGCTCACGCAGCCGGCAAGGAGCAGCCCGCAGGCCGCCAGCAGCGACAGCAGGAGGCGCGTCACGGCTGTTCGATACCCTTGTACTTGCGGTACTCGGCCCAGAGCTTCTCGCGCACGGCCGGATCGGGCTCGCGCATGGCGGCCTCGCGCAGCTGCCGGGCGACCACGTCGTCATCGTTGCCGTCCGGGATGTCCGGAGGCGGGGGATACTTGGCCGTGTTGTCCGGGATACCGCCGCCGCGGCTCGCGCCGCCCATGCCGCCGCCGCTGGAATAGCCGCCGCTGTCTGCAAGCACGCGGCCGTAGCTGCCGCCGGCCCCGCCCCTGCCGGCTTCCTCCGTTTCACCGGTCGCGCCGCCGCCGCCGGCGCGCTCGCGCTCGGCGGCGCGCTGGGCGGCCTGTTCCTCGAGGATCATGGCATCAAATTCGCCGGCGCCGCGTTCGAGCTCGGCGTCGAGGATCGCAACCTGCTCCGCCGCGGTGAGCGTACCGCCGCCGCTGCCGGTCATGGTGCCGTTGCCAGTCGCGGTGCCCGCCGTACCCGCGCTGCCTGTGCCTCTGTCCTTGCCCGCCGTCCCGCTGCCGCTCCCGGCAGTGCCGGCGGCTTCACTGCCCGCGCTGCTTCCGCTGCCGGTGCCCGCAGCGGCGACGGCGCCTGTGCCGCCCCCACTGCCCTGGCTGCCGCTCGCGCCGCCGGCATCGCCCGAAGCGCCGCCTGTACCGGCGGCGGGCTCGTCGTCGGTCATGGTCGGCAGGGCATCGGCGCCTGCCCCGCTGCCGCTCTCGAAGCCGGGCTCGCCGGCCTCGGCTACCGTGTCGGCGCCGCCGGCCTGGCCGCTCTCGCCGCCGTCAGTCCCGCCGGCACCCGGGGTCAGGTCGCCTTCCGGGCTGCCGCTGGCGCCGCTGTCGGCGCCGGTCGACGAAGCCGCATCGCCGGCCGGGGGGGCGCCGCCATCGGTGCTGGCGGTGCTGCCCGGGCTGCCGGCGCTCGGGGCAGGGCTCGAGCTGCCCGGCGCACCGGCGCTGCTCGGGGTACCGGACGGGCTCGAGGCGGGGCTGGCGGAGCCGGCGCTGGCGCTCGATGAACTCGAGCTGGACGAGCTGGACGAGCTGGAACTCGAACTGGAACTGGACGAACTCGAGGAACCGGAGCTGCTCGAGGGGCTGCTCGGGGACGGCGGGGTGGGCATCGAAACGGTCGGGGTGGTCGGCGTGCTCGCGCTCGGGCAGCCCGCCAGGGCGAGGCAGGCGATCACGGTGGCGGCGGCGCCGAGGCGCGCTGCGCGGTTATTGCCAGTTGCTGGTGTCATAAGCCCATTGGATCCCGGTCGTCGGCACCGGCTGGCCGTCCGCGAAGCGCGGCCGGAACTGCGTCCGGCGCAGCTTGCGCAGGAGCCGGTTGGCGATGCCCTCATTGTCATCCGCCTCATCGACACGATCGAGATCGCGTACCCGACCGCGCTCGTCCACGGTGAATTCTACCAACAAATTCGCCCCCTCCGGCGGCACGGGCTCGGGCAGGGGGCGGATGCCCTCGAGCGCCGGCAGTGCCACGGGAGCGCCGAAAAGGTCGGCTGTCGCAGTTTCGGCATCATCGAGGGCCGCAAGTTCCGCAAGGGCATCGGCGTAGGCCTGGGCGGCATCGTCGGCCTTGTCGTGCCAAAGCCGCCAGTCGCCGAGCAGCACCAGCGCTTCGGCGTGTTCCCGGGGGCCGGCGCCGGGCTGCGCCTGCTGCACGTCGTAGATGGCGCGGATCACCGACCCCCCCTGCTTGTAGCTCTGGCTGCGAAAGGCGACGAAGCGACCCTCGTCCACCCGCGGGTCGAAGGGGTCGGGACGCAGCCCCGTCGGATCGGTGCCGTCGAAGCCGCTGATCAGGTACTGGGCGCGCAGCATGCCGTAGAGCGGCGGCAGCAGGTTCGGGGAGCTGTCCCCTTCGCTCTCGGCAAGCTCCGAGAGTGCCAGGCGGTACAGGTTCCACATGCGCAACAGGCGCTCGAAGCCGTTCTCGTCGAGGCCGAGCTCGTAGGCACGGCGTTGCCAGCGCGCCTGGCGCATGAGTGCGAGGCTGCGGCCGGCGTCCGTGAGCGTGCGCTGCTGCACTCGGTAGAGATAGCGGTGCCGGTCGTCGGCGGCCTGGAAGTCCCCGAGCGCCATGTGGCTGCGGATTTCCGCCTCGATGAGGGCGAGCTGCTGCTCGCTGTAGAGGCCCTCGTTGACCCGCGCCAGGTGCACGCCGCGCTTGAGGACGCGGATGGCCTCGGCGTGCTGGCCGGCCTGCTGCAGGGCGAGGCCGAGCTCGAGCAGGGGCTCGGTGAGACCCGTGCTGTAGGCACCGCCGGCCTGTTCCAGGGCACTGATCTCGTCGCGGTAGCGGCGGATGGTGTCGCTGCGTACGACATCGAGAGCGGCGGCCTCGTCATCGAGGGCATCGTGTCCATCCGCCACCGGCGCCGGCTGCGCCACGGCGAGGGCAGTGACGAGGGCGGCGCAGGCGGCGGCCCCTGTCCGGCGAAAGTTCATCGGTCGATCGCGCTCATTGCAGCAATTGGCTCGCTTACGCCAGTATAACCATATCTGTCTACGCCGGCGGGCGGCGGGCGGCTCAACGCGCGCCCCCGGAGCGCTCGCCGGCCACGGTAGGATGTGCGATGGACCCGATCCGCGAAGAGCTCGAGCGGCGCTGGCAGCAGATGCTCGAGCGGGCCGCCGCCGGCGACGACCTGCCGCCGGCGCTGCGCCTGCGTGCCGAAGGGCTCATGGAAGCCCTGGTCCTCACCGGCGCTGAGGAGCCGGCAGCGCTGTCGGCCGCCATGGCCGACGCCTGGCAGCAGGCCATGGGGGAGCCGCTGTCCGCCACCCTGGGCGAGGACTGGGCATCGGTCCACCCCTTCCCGGCGATCCCCTTCTACCAGGCGCGGGCGCCGGTGGTTCCCAGCACCGGCGATGATTGAGGATGGCTTGCGTTGCAGGTCATCGCCGTTTCCCGGGGTGAGTGCGGGAGCCTTCTCTCAGCCTGGCCCGGCCCGGTTGGTCCCCCCCCCACCCCTTTTTCGGGGAGAGGCCCCCCCCCCCCCCCCCCCCCC
>NZ_JBTOLW010000049.1:0-15217 GCF_054552115.1 Pseudohaliea sp.
CTGCTACAGCCTGAATCACACCCAGCCGATCCACCTCCCGCCTGCTCATGGTAATGCGCTCCGTCACCATGCCCCTCCAAAAACCAAAAAGGGGACATTTTAAAATTGGGCAGAGGGGACATTACTGCTTTGGGCTAACACGACGGACGATTACCAGTCGACTATGGACGGTCAAGCGGGCATTCTTGTGGTTGTTCATTCGGGCTCCAGATCATTGGGATGGGTCGCACCTCCAATTTTCCGGGTAAGTCCCGAATGAACAACCTATTGAGAGATCACAGCTAGGTCGCGGTACTTTCCATCCAGCGCCCGGGGTCGACGTTTTCGGTTCGATCGGCGATTCCGCACCGAACACCTGGGGGAGGCGCCTGTTGCAGCGCAGTGAGCGGCGCCTCGCTCGCGATGAAGGCCGTGCACCGCGGACCCTGCAGGAAATCGACTACCTCCTGGGGGTGACTGATATTGCGCGGATGGGCGCGCTCCGTTTCAAGCGTCCGGGTGATCTCGATTTCCAGGCGCCTGCGACCGCCGGGGTACCACGCCTCGTTCAGTTGGGTGTGCTGATGGACAGCGCGCTACGGGTGGATAGAGAGGACGCTGTTGACGACGCCCTGGACATGATCCTTGCACCGGGGTCCTCCCTGGGAGGTGCGCGGCCGAAGGCGTCGGTTCGCAGCGCGAAGGGGGAGCTGGCAATGCTTCAGACGCGCGACGGTGAGCGCGGCAGCTACCCGGAAATCGTGGATGAACTGGGCCGCCATGGTGCGCGGGCACGGGCCGATGCGGCCGAGTTATTCAGGCGCATGGTCTTCAACATCCTGGTCTCCAACGTGGATGACCACCTCCGCAACCACGGCTTTACGAGCGCTTTAGCGGGCTCACGACAGCACGCGTGTGTCCTTTTGCTGTGCGGTAACAGCGCTGCCGCCACGGGCAAAGGCTCGTTGGGTAAGGGCCTTGGCCGGAAAGCTACCGGATTCGTTGCGCTCCGGCAGCGCCCGTTAGCGGGCCCCGGTCAGTGTGCGCCTGCCCTTCGTGATCGAGCCGGAAGAGATCGAGCGCCTGGTGGGTGCCCTCGGCGAGGCGCTCAGCGAGAACGGGCGAGTTCACTGAGGCCTCGTATCGAGGCGCTCTTGCCAGCCTTATTGCTGTTTCGTTTATTTCGACTATCCTTTGGTGCCTGGGCTGCCAGCGATCAGTTGGCGCCGGCGCCTTAAGGAGATCCTCGATGACAGCACACAATGTTGTTCACCTGCCGACACCCGACGAAATGGAGGAGGCCAAGACGTCGAGTCGAACGCTGGCCAAGTACGCGGACACGGACCGAGTGCACATGACACTGCGGGGCAGCAATGGAGAGTCAGACGAACTGGTCCTGCCGGGCCATGCCCTGCAGATGCTGCTGACGGTGCTCTCGGAAATGTCCCAGGGCAACGCCATCAGCCTGATCCCCCGGCATCAGGAACTGAGCACGCAGGAAGCTGCCTCACTCCTCAATGTGAGCAGGCCTTTCCTCGTGGGGCTGCTCGAGAAAGGAGAGATTGCACACCACAAGGTCGGTTCGCATCGCCGGGTGCGGCTCGAGGATGTCCTGGCGTACAGGGAAAAGGTCGACCGTCAGAGGGTCGATGCGCTGGATCGTCTGACTGAGCTGTCACAACAGGAAGACATGGGTTACTGATCGAGGGTGTCGAAGTTCACCGTTGTCTACGACGCCTGTGTCCTGTATCCAGCGCCGTTGCGCGATGTCCTGCTACGGCTGGCGCTCACGGACCTCTTCAAGGCTCACTGGACCGACCGGATTCATGACGAGTGGATTGCTGCGTTAGTTCGCCAGGGAATACAGCAGCGGGAGAAATTGGAGCAGGTGCGCGCACTTATGGACGCGCATGTTCGCGACGCGCTGGTCACCGGCTACGAACCCCTGATTGACACGCTGGATCTGCCAGATCCTGACGACCGCCATGTACTTGCCGCTGCCATCCGTTGTAACGCCGATGCGATCGTGTCTTTCAACTTGAAGGATTTCCCGACGGATGCGCTGGCACCCTACGGCATCGATGTCCTGCATCCGGACGATTTCATCTGTTACCAGGTTGCTATGGCGCCGGCGGTCTGCTGCGAAGCATTGCGGCGGCAACGACTCGCATTGAGGAACCCGGCGTTTTCGGTGTCAGATTTCCTGGCCACGCTACAGAAGCAGCAGCTGCCGCAGACTGTTTCGAGGCTTCGAGCTTTCGAGCGTTTTCTCTGAGTGCCGTCCTGCATGCCTTGCAATCGTGGAGTACCGCTCCAGAAAGACAAGGTTACGCCGCGCCCGCACGGGAGGAGTAGGGTGTCGGGAAAAGGTGTCGGGAAAAGTGTGATCGAGCCGGAAGAGATCGAGCGCCTGGTGGGTGCCCTCGGCGAGGCGCTCAGCGAGAACGGGTGAGAGAGCGCCGCCCGATTCCGGGGCAGGACACTGCCTGAAGGCGGCCAAAGCGAAGCAGCAGGCGCTGTTATTCCGTTGATGGTTCGCCGGCGTAGCCGTGCGGGTTGAGGCGCTGCCAGCGCCAGGTATCGGCACACATCGCGTCGAGATTGCGCCGTGCGCGCCAGTTCAGGCAGCGCGCCGCAAAGGCCGGGTCGGCGTAGCAGGTCGCGATATCTCCCGGGCGGCGATCGCTGATGCGGTAGGGAATGGCGCGCCCGCTCGCCCGCTCGAAAGCGGCGACGACCTCTAGCACGGAGTAGCCGCGGCCGGTGCCGAGGTTCACCACCAGCGGCTCGCCGGAAGGCATCAGCCCGGGACGCTGCAGGGCAGTCAGTGCCGCCCCGTGCCCGGCCGCGAGGTCGCAGACGTGGATGTAATCGCGCACGCCGGTGCCGTCGCCGGTGGGATAGTCGTCACCGAACACCGACAGGTACTCGCGCCTGCCCGACGCAACCTGGGCAATGTAGGGCATGAGGTTGTTGGGCGGGCCGGCGGGATCCTCGCCGATCATGCCGCTCGGGTGGGCGCCCACCGGGTTGAAGTAGCGCAGCAGCGCTACCCGCCAGTCGGGTTCGGCGCGCACCAGGTCGCGCAGGATCTCCTCGATGAACAGCTTGCTGCGCCCGTAGGGATTGGTGGCGCTGAGTGGAAAGCCCTCGTCGATGGGCACGCTCACAGGGTCCCCGTACACGGTGGCCGAGGAGCTGAAGACCAGCTGCCGCACGCCGCTGCGGCGCATCGCGCGCAGCAGGCACAGGGTTCCCTGGACATTGTTGTCGTAGTACTCGAGAGGCTGTGCGACAGATTCGCCCACCGCCTTGAGGCCGGCAAAGTGAATCACCGCGCCGGGCTGCTCCTCGGCCAGCGCGGCGGCAAGGCCCGCCTCATCGCGAAGGTCGGCCCGCCGGCAGCGGATTGGTCTGCCCGCGAGCTTCTCGAGGCGTGGCAGCACCGCTGGCGAGCTGTTGCTGAAATTATCCAGCAGCACCACCTCGAGGCCGCTGGCCATTAACTCCAGGCAGGTGTGAGAGCCGATATAGCCTGCCCCGCCTGTCAGCAACACCCTGGTCGCGGTCACGCATGATCTCCGTGTGTTTCGAGCCCGGCAGGGAGCATACCTGCAACAGCCGGGGGCGAACAGGCGCGGGCTGCCCAGGCGCGGGCTGCCCAGGCGCGGGCTGCCCCGGGCGCGCTGCGTTGCAAACGGTCCCGCCCGGTGCTGTCGGCGACAGCCGATGATCCTTCAGTACAGGGGATCGAGCCTTCAGCGGGCGCGTTGCAGCGCGCGCCTCTCCTCCTGCAGCGTTGCGATGGTAGCCGCGCCCGGGCCGAAGCCCCGGGTGCTGATGCTGAGTTCCCAGCCCGCCTCGGTGCGTGCCACGGCGAAGCGGTGATAGGCCGCCGCCGGCCGGTCGCTGCGGCCCTCGGCAGAGGCCGAGGGCGCCGCGATCACCGGGGCCGCACCGTCGACGGTGTCCAGTTCGTGCCGCTGGTCGCGGTGGCCGTGGCCGTGCAGCACCAGCTCGGCGCCGCCGGCGGCGATCGTTCCCGCCACCGCCGCATGGTTCACCAGGTGCTTGCGCCGCGAATCCACGCCGGCGAGCGGGCAGTGATGCAGGTAGACCACCCGGAACAGTCCCCGCTCCCGGCACGCCGCGAGGAGGGCGGGCAGGCGGGCGAGCTGCGCGCCGTCGACGCGCCCGGTGGCCAGCCCCGGCGCCGTGGCCACGGCGCTGTCGAGGCCGATGAAGGCGAGCTCGCCGCGCACCCGCAGCGTGGGGTAGCCGGGGCCGTCGTCTCCGGCCAGGTAGTCGGCCCAGTAGCGGGCCTGGTAGGCGAGGCTGGCGGGCACCGTGGCGTCGTGGTTGCCCGGGACCAGGGCGACCCGCGCCGGCGGCGCCAACGCGGCGAGCCACTCGGCGGCCGCCCGGAACTCGCGCTCCAGCCCGATGTGGGTAAGGTCGCCGGTGATCACGATCTGCGCTGTGTCGTCGCCGGCGAAGTCCGCGACCAGCGCATCGAGACGCTCCCGCCGGTGCTCGAGGCGCCGGCGGCGGCGCCAGGACAGGTAGCCGAGGAGGCGCTTGGAGAAGAGCTCCCGCGCCGACACCCCGGCGAGGGAGGTCAGGTGCAGATCGGAGAGATGGACGAAGTCCCGGGCCACGGCCGCGGCGTGCCCGTCAGTGGATACGGCGGATGATGCCGCCGAGGGACGCCAGCTTGTCGTCGATGCCGGCGTAGCCGCGGTCCAGGTGGTAGACCCGGTCGATGGTGGTCTCGCCATCCGCCGCGAGGGCGGCGATGACCAGGCCCGCCGAGGCGCGCAGGTCGGTGGCCATGACCGGCGCGCCCTGCAGCCGCTCCCGGCCCTGGACGATGGCCGTGTTGCCCTGCAGGTCGATGGCGGCGCCCATGCGCTTGAGTTCCGCCACGTGCATGAAGCGGTTCTCGAAGATGTTCTCCACCACCGTCGCGCTGCCCTCGGCGAGCGCGTTCACCGCCATGAACTGGGCCTGCAGGTCGGTCGGGAAGCCGGGGTAGGGCGCGGTGGAAATGTGCATGGCTTGGCAGCGCCGGCCGCCGCTGTCGAGGGTGATCCAGTCATCGCCCCAGCGCAGGTCGAGGCCGCTGGCCTGCAGCTTGGTGAGCACATGCTGCAGGAAGGACGGGTCCGTATTGCGCAGCGTCACGCTGCCGCGCGTGGCGGCGGCCGCGGCGAGGAAGGTACCGGTCTCGATACGGTCCGGCGGTACCCGGTGGCTGGCGCCGGTGAGCGCGGGCCTGCCGGCGATGCGCACGACGCTGGATCCGGCGCCTTCGATGTGCGCGCCCATGGCGCCGAGCAGCCGCGCCAGATCGCCGATCTCCGGCTCCATGGCGGCGTTCTCCAGCACGGTCTCGCCGTCGGCGAGGGCGGCGGCCATCATCAGGTTCTCCGTACCCGTGACCGACGGTACGTCAAAGGCGTAGTGGCAGCCGCGCAGGCGCGCCGCCTGCGCCTTGATGTAGCCGTTCTCGATGCGGATGTCCGCGCCCATGGCGCGCAGGCCCTCGATGTGCTCGTTCACGGGCCGCGAGCCGATGGCGCAGCCCCCCGGCAGGGAGACGTCCGCGCTGCCGAAGCGGGCGAGCAGCGGGCCGAGAAGGAGAATGGCCCCGCGCATTGTTTTCACGAGCTCGTAGGGCGCGCGCACGCTGTGCACGGCCCCGGCGTCGATGTGCACGCTGGCATCCTCGCGCCCGATGCGGCAGCCGAGGAGCTCGAGGAGCCTGAGTGCCGTGTCGATGTCGCGCACCGCGGGCACATTGCTCACGGTGAGCGGCGAGTTGCCGAGGAGCGCCGCGGCGAGCACCGGGAGGGCGGCGTTCTTGGCGCCGGCGATGGCCACCTCGCCGGTGAGGGGGCCGTTCCCGGTAATGAGCAGGCGGTCCATCAGGCGGCGTCGGGGGTGACGAGACCCGCGTCGATGAGGCCGCGGTAGGCGTCGATGATCCGGTCGACCTGCTCGGGGGTATGGGCGGCGCTCATGCTGTTGCGCAGGAGGTAGTTGGTGCTCGGCGAGGCCGGCGGCACCACGAGATTGACGTAGACACCGTTGTCGAACAGCTGCTGCCAGGCGGCCATGGCTGCCTCCCGGTCCTCGAACTCGACCGCAACCACCGGGCTCGGCACCGGCCCCACGGCGAGGCCGAGGGCCTTGAGCCCGTCGTAGAGGCGCCGGGCGTTGTCCCAGAGCCGCTCGCGCAGTTCGGGCTCGTCGCGGAGGATCTGCAGCGCCCGGCGCGTCGAGGCAACCACCGACGGGGTGGACGAGGCGGTGAAGATGTAGGCGCGGATGCAGTAGCGCACGTCCTCGAGTTCCGGGTGCGGGCTGACGCAGAAGCCGCCGATACCGCCGAGGCTCTTGGAGAAGGTGCCCACGGTGAAGTCCACGGCGTCTTCCACGCCCGCCGCTTCGGCCGCGCCGCGGCCGCGCTCGCCGAGCACGCCGAGCGAGTGCGCCTCGTCGACCAGCAGCATGGCGCCGTACTCGCGCTTGAGCTCGGCGATCTCCGAAAGCGGCGCGATGTCGCCGAGCATGCTGTAGATGCCCTCGGCGACGATGAGCGTGTTCGCGGCCCGGTCGCCGAGGCGGCGCAGGCGCTTGGCGAGGTCGCCGGTATCGCTGTGGCGGTAGCGGATGACCTCCGCGCCCGAGAGCTTCACCCCGGAATAGATGCTGGAGTGGCTGTCGGCGTCGAGGAGGATGACGTCGCCGGGCCCGGCGAGGGTGGCGCAGGTGCCCATGGTCGCCGCGTAGCCGGTGGAGAAGCAGATGGCGTGACCGACGCCATAGAAGGCGGCGAGTTCCGCCTCGAGGGCCTGGTGCTCGGCGAAGCTGCCGTTGGCGAGGCGCGAGCCCGTGGTGCCGGTGCCCCAGCGGTTCGCGGCCGCGCGGGACGCCTCGATGCAGCGCGGGTCCGCCGACAGCCCGAGGTAGTTGTTGGTGCCGGCGAGGATCACCCGGCGGCCCTCGACGACCCCCTCGGTGGCGGTGAGGATCTCGTCGGTGACGGCGCCGAAGGCCTTCAGCCTGCGGTCGCGGAGTTCCGCCTGGAACGCCGCCATTTCCTTGAATTTGTCCAGGAGCATGCTGTTGCCCTCGCTGTGATGCCCTCGCTGCGATGCCCTCGATAGGCCTCGGTGGAGTGAGGGGGCGCCGGGCGGCTCAGGGGTTGAGGTCGCGGATCTTGTGCGCCAGGTCCGCCACGGTATTGACGTCCGGCAGGATGTTGAGCGGGATCGAGATGTCGTAATGGTCCTCGATCTGCTCGATCACCTCCATGACCTCGAGGGAACTGAGGCCCAGGTCGGCGACCAGGCCGGTGTTCTCGTTGATCATCACGCGCTTTCGGTTGTACTTCTGCAGCAGTTCACACAGGAACGCGAGGCAGCTCTGGTAATCGGCCACGGCCGTCCTCCTTGCGCGGGCGCCGCCCAGGCGCTAGATTCCGGCGCACTATACCCATGGACTCCCCCCAATGCCAGCCATTTGGTTGATCGACGCTTACCGTGCCGGCGAGCGCGGGCAGGTGCGCGCCCTCGCCGAGGCGGCCGCGTCCGAGCTCGCCTGGCCGCTCGAGACGATCAGCCCGGAGTACCGCCCCTGGGCGGTCTGGCCGCACCTGCTGCGCCAGACCTCGCTGGCGGGCTTGCGCCGCCGCTCGCGCCGCGCCTTCACGGCGCCCTGGCCGGGCCTGGTGATCACCGCCGGGGTGCGCAACGAGCCCCTCGGCCGCTGGCTGCGCGAGGCCTCGGGCGGGATGACGCGCTACGTGCACGTGGGCAAGCCCTGGGGCCCGCTTGACGCCTTCGACCTGCTGGTCACCACGCCCCAGTACCGGGTGCCGGCGCACCCGCGGGTGCTGCACAACGAGCTCACCGTGCACGGCCTCGAGGGCCGGCGCCTGCAGCGCGCCGGCGAGACCTGGGCGGCCCGCTTCGCGCCGCTGCCGCGGCCGTGGATCGGTGTGCTCGTCGGTGGCGACAGCGGGCCCTATACCCTCGGCCCCCGCGCCGCGTCGCGGCTCCTCGAGCAGGCCGTCGCCCGGGCCCGGGACTGCGGCGGTTCGCTGCTGGTGACGACCAGCGCGCGCACGCGACCGGCGGTGACCGAGGTGCTGGAACGGGGGCTGGCCGGCAGCGGCGGCGTGCACACCTGCCCGCACTTCCTGCACCGCTACGGCGCCTCCCCCGACAATCCCTACGCGGGCATCCTCGCCCTGGCGGACGCGTTCATCGTCACCGGCGACAGCATCGCCATGCTGTCGGAGGCCTGCGGCACGGGGCGGCCCGTGGCGCTCTTCGATCTCGGCGGGATGCGCCGGGACGCGGGCATGGCAGGCACCGCGGCCGGTCCCCAGGACCCGCGCCCTGGCGCGGCCCTCTACCGCCTGCTCATGCGCTGGTTCCCGCAGGAACTGAGCCGGGACATTACCCTGGTGCACCGCGCCCTGGTGGAGGCGAACCTTGCCGAGTGGCTGGAGGACGTGGGCCCGGTGGTCGCCGCCCCGGGCGTGCGGGCCGCGGCCCGCTCCGCGGATCTCGAGCGGGCCGTCGCGCGCATCCGGAGCCTGGTGCTGGGCACCTGACGACGGATCAGGATTCCGCGCGTCCGCGCCAGGCCTGCCAGGCGACGTAGCCGCAAAGCACGCCGGCCGTGTTCAAGGCGGCGTCGAGCACGGAGGCGAAGCGCCCGGGTACCTGTAGCTGCACCCATTCCAGGCCCAGGCCGAGGCCGACGAGCGCACCGGCAACGAGCAGCCTCCGTGCCTGTGATGGGGCTTCTGCCACCGCCCACGCCCAGCCGCAGAACAGCATCCCGTAGAGCACCAGGTGCATGCTGTTCTGCAGTGCCGAAGGAACGGCTTCGACGTTCCACTGGAACTGTTCGTCGCCCTGCGCGGCGACGCCCGGCAGCACGGACAGAAGCACCACGACCGCGGTCAGGAGCAGCGCCGCGGCGAGGCGTGTCCAGCGCGGCGTTCTGATCACGCCGTACCCCGCGCCGCCCGGCCGTCCTGCAGCCGGTAGACGCGGTCCGCCGCGTCGATCATCCCGCGGTTGTGGGAGATGGCGAGGATGGTCAGTTGGCCCTTGAGCCGCTCCATGGTCTGGCGCACGGCCTGCTCGCTCGCCGGGTCGAGGGCGCTGGTGGCTTCGTCGAGGATCAGGAGCCGCGGGTGGTTGATCAGCGCCCGGGCGATGACGATGCGCTGGCGCTGGCCGCCGGAGAGCTTGCCGCCGCGCTCGCCCACGACCGTATCCATGCCCTGCGGCGTCGCCGCGACGAATTCCCAGGCGCCGGCATCGCGCAGCGCCTGCTCGGCATCCGCGCGGCTCAGGGCCGGATCGTCGAGGGTCACGTTCTGCAGGATGCTCGCATGGAGCAGCACGGTGTCCTGCGGCACGTAGCCGATCTGCCGGCGCCAGGCGCGGGCGTCCAGCGTCGCCAGCGGCCTGCCGTCGATGCAGACCTCGCCCCGGGTTGGCTGCAGCAGGCCGATGGTGAGATCCACCAGGGTCGTCTTGCCGGTCCCCGAGGGGCCTACCAGGGTGGTGAGGGAGCCGGCCGGGATCTCCAGGGCAAGCCCGTCGAAGACCGGGTGCCGGTCGTCGTAGGCAAAGCCGACGTCGCGGAAAGCGATGCCCTCCGCCAGGGGCGCCGGCGCGGCACCGCCGCTCGCCTCGGCGGCGCCGCCGGCCTCGGCGATGCTGTCGAGCATGGCCCAGTAGGCGCTCTCGCCCTGCATGAGCTTCTGGTACTGCTTCTGCACCTTGCCGAGGAAGGAGAAGGCGCGGCCGAGGGCAACGACCAGGACCATCACCTTCGGCAGCTCCATCTGGAACACCTCGAGCGCCGCGTAGATGCCGAGGCAGATGAAAATCGCGAACATCAGCTCCTGGGCCGAGTCCAGCAGCGCCGAGGCCAGTACCTGCCGGCGCAGCGCGCGGTTCAGCTGCCGGGTATCCTCGGCGAGCACCTGGTCGGCGCGCTCCTCCCGGGCCATGGCCTTGATCGGCTTCACGGACTGGAGGATGTCGGTGAGGTTGCCGACCAGGGAGGTCAGCATGCGCGTCTGCTTGCGCCCGGCGCGGCGGGTGATGCGCACGAGGAAGTGTGACAGGCCGATGACGATGGCGCCGGCGACGATGGCCACCAGGGAGGCGCGCCAGGACAGGGCGAAGGCGACGCTGCCATAGATGAGCGACTGGATCAGGAAGGTGATCGCCGTGGCGCCGTGGACGAAGGACTGGGAGGAACGCTCGGCCTCCGTGGCCAGGGCGTTGGTGAGCTTGCCCGCGGGCTGGTGCAGGAAGTACTCCCAGCGGCTGCGCAGCACCGCGCGGAGCATCTGCAGGCGCAGGTCCGTGCCGACCTGCGCCGCGGTATAGCCGACCTGGCGCTGGGCGGCGAGGAGGAAGACGCTCTTCAGGAAGACGCCGGCGAGGACGATGAGCAGCATGTTGCCGAGGGTGGTGGCGATGCCGAGGCCATCCAGGGCATCGAGCACCACCTGCTCGTAGCCGGAGGGCGGTTCCGCGGCCCCGCCGGTGAGACGACCGCTGCCCAGGGCGATGTTCAATAGCGGCAGCAGGGCGGACAGGCCCACGCCCTCGGCCAGGCCGGAGAGCAGCAGCGCCAGCAGCATGAGCAGCGTGGGGCCGCGGTAGCTGCGGAAAAAGCTGAGCATCAGGCGCATGGCGGGTGGGGGTCCTCGGGCGTGGGCGCGCCAGTCTACCAGTGCATGCGCCGCAAGAGCAGCACGGCACAGGCGGTGATGGCCAGCGCCGGCAGCAGCGCCACGAGCAGCGGCGGCAGGCCGAGCAGCGTGCCCAGGGCGAAGAGGATCTGCGAGCCCAGGTAGAAGCCGATGCCGATCAGTGCGCCCAGGGCGAGGTTCACGCCCACCGCGTTACCCCGGCGGGAGCCGAGCTGGGCGCTCACCGGTGTTGCCAGCAGCACCATGGCCGCGGCGGTCAGGGGCAGGGCCAGGCGCTGCCAGAAGGTGTTCAGGTAACTGCGCGCATCCCGCGCATTGGCGGCCAGGTAGGTGCCATAGCCGTAGAGCACAGACAGGCGCATGCTCTCCGGTGACAGCGAGAGCACCGGCAGCTCGCGCCGGGCCCACAGGTTGTCGATCACCAGGCTGTCGAGGCGCTGGGTGCGCAGCCGGCCATCCGCGCGGACCTTTTCCTGCACGTCCTCGAAGCGCCAGCGGCGGTCGTCGCCGACGGTCGCCGTGGCGGCGTGAATGGCGCGCTCGAGGCGGCCCTCGGCGTCAAACTCGTAGAGGGCGATCTCCGCGGGCACGCGCTCCTCGCGCATGGTGCCGAGGTGGATGTAGCGGTGGCCGCTCCTGGACCAGACCCCGCCGGCGGGCAGCGTGTGCGGGTTGTCGTAGCGCAGCTTCAGGCGCAGGGCCTCGGCGCGCTGGTGCAGCGGTGCGGTCACGGTCTCCATGCCGACCCAGAGCAGCAGCGCCAGCACCGCCGTGGGCACGGCAATGGCGAGGAGCAGGCGGCTGATCGGCACGCCGGCGCAGCTGATCACCGTCAGCTCCGAGCCTTTCTGCAGCCCCGCGAGCGCGATGATCGTGCCGAGGAGAAGGATCACCGGTGTCAGCGAGAGAAGCTGCTGCGGCAGCACCATGAGCGTATAGCGCGCTACCGCCAGGGCGCCGTAGTCGCCCTGGGCCGCGTCGAGCTCGTCGATGAAGGCGAGCAGCCCGAACACGGCGGCGACCACCAGGAAGGTGATGAGCCAGCCGCGCAGGAGCGCCGCGGTGAGGTAGCGGGTGAGGATGCTCATCGGCGCAGCGGCAGCCGCGGCGGCCGGAGCAGGAGGACCAGGAAAACGGCGAACACCGCGTAGGTGCCCCACAGCCCCGGCAGCTCCGGGACAGTGCCCTGTTCCATGCCCGTGCGTACGGCGCTGGTGATGGCGAAGAGGCAGACATAGGCGGCGATGGCGACCAGGAAGCTGCGTGTGCGCGACTCCCGCGGCGCCGACCGCGACAGCGGTACGGCGATGAGCGCGAGCAGGACGGTGGCCAGCGGCGTGGTGACGCGCCACTGGTACTCGGCGATGTCCTTCGGGCGGTCGGAGCGGCGCAGCGCCTCGGTGGGCTCGGCCTTGCGCCGGTAGCGCTCCTGGGCCTCCGTGCCGGGCAGGCGGATGGTCAGGGTGCCGAAGTCCGTGGTCACATCCAGTTGCTCCCGGTTGTCGAGGAGATAGTGGTGGCCGTCGTAGAAGGTGGCGGTGAGCGGCTCGCTCGGGTTCAGCGTGGGCAGGGCGGCACTGGCTGCGTAGATGAGCTCTGCCCGGGCCCCGTCCCCGTGCGGCTTCTGCAGGAAAACGGACTTGTGCAGCCCGCGCTCGAGGTCGAGGTCATCGGCGATGAAGGTGTAGTCGCTGTCGCCCATGGTAACGAACTCCCCGGTGGCCATTTTCTTCAGGTCGAACTCCGCGGCGGCCTGCGCCTGCAGCCGGTAGCTCTCGCGGTAGGCCCAGGGTCTGCCCTCCATGGAGATGAGCCCGGTCAGCGCGGCGATGGCGAGGCCCAGGAGGCAGACCGCGCCGAGCACGCGCCGGCGGCTGACGCCGGCCGCGTAGAGCGCGCTCATCTCTGCGTCCCGGTAAAGCCGGCCGAGGCCGGCGAGCACGGAGAAGAACAGCGCCGACGGCAGCAGGACCTCGAGGACGATCAGCGTGCGCAGCAGCACCAGCTGCCCGGCGGTGAGCAGGTCGAACTGGCCGGCGGCCGCGAGGGTGAGTTGCTGCGCCAGCGAGTAGCCCACGAACACGAGCACCAGCAGCCCCAGGCCGAGGCCGAAGGGGTGGAGGATTTCCCGGCTCAGGTAACGCTCGATGATCATGGCGGCGATTGTAGCCCGTTCCGCGCGGCCGCGGGTGCCGGCGCGGTCTTATTTAACAGGCCCGCCGGTGGCGTGGGAGGCCCTCATCCCGCATAATTCGCGGCTTTTCCGAAGACCCTGGCGGCCCCCGGGCCGGGAATCGTCATGCTGAACCTGAGCGACGGCGTCAAGAAGGCGCTGATCATTGCCCCCACGGAACTGCTCCCCGCCGGCGCGCGCGTGGGCCTGCGCCGCCGGTACCTGGCCCGGCTCGAGCTGTCCAAGGCGCACCGGGCGAACTTCCTGATCATCGGCCACCCGAAAAGCGGCAACACCTGGCTGAAGGCGATGATCAGCCGGCTGTACCAGCTGCGCCACAACCTGCCGGAATCGAAGCTCATCAACACCGACGAGTTCGCCCGCAGGATCCCGGCAATCCCGCGGCTGGCCGCCACCAACGGCTGCTACAGCTACGAAGGCGAAGTGGGCAGGCTCCTGGCGGAGGGCGCGGCGGACAACCCGCTGCGGCACAAGCCGGTCGTCTTCCTCGCCCGTCACCCTATCGACATTGCCGTGTCCTGGTACCACCAGTTCACCAAGCGCCAGTCCCGGGCCAAGCAGGAACTCATCAACGCGAGCATCGACCACCCCATCGACCGGCGCACCGTCGAGCTGTGGGACTTCGTGCGTCACTCGGACATCGGCCTGCCGTTCCTTATCGACTACGAGAACGGCTGGGCACGGAACGTGCGCGCACTGCCGCAAGGCCTCATGGTCCGCTACGAGGACCTGCGCGCCGAGCCCGTGGAGACCCTCGGCAGGATCCTCGCCCATGTCGGTGAAAGCTTCTCCGAGGACGAGATCCGCGAGGCGGTGGAGTGGGGCTCCTTCGACAACCTGCGCAAGCTGGAGACCAGCGGTACCTTCAGCCAGGGCGGCATGAAGCTCGTCAACGCCAAGGACCCGACGACCTACAAGGTGCGCCGGGGCAAGGTCGGCGGCTACCGCGAGGACTTCCCCCCGGAGCAGGTCGCCGAGCTCGAGGCGCTCCTCGATGCGCGCATCGACCCCGCCCTCGGCTATGGCAGCGCCGCCGACCAGGGCTGAGCCGTGACGCCGCGCACCTGGGTCATCCTCGGCGACAAGCGGGGTGACAACGGCCAGGTGGACACGATCGTCGACGCCCTCGGCTGGCCCGTGGAGCACCGCTTCGTGCAGCCGCTGCCGCAGTGGGTCTACGGCAAGCCGCGCTACCGGCCCACCCTCGAGCACCTGGACCCGGCGCGTTCAGACCCTCTCGACCCCCCCTGGCCGGACCTCATCATCACCGTCGGCCGCCGGCCCTCCATGGCGGCGCTCTGGGTCAGGGAGCAAAGCGGCGGCCGCACGAAGATCGCCCTGGTCGGCAAACCCTCGGGCCTCCTCGACGACTTCGACCTGGTGATCGCCAGCGGCGAGAACCAGATGCCGCCACTGCCCAACGTGCTGGTCACGGCGCTGCCCTTCATGCAGGTGGCTGAAGACGCCGTGCGCGAGGCCGCCGAGGCCTGGGCGCCGCGCTTCGCCGACCTGCCGCGCCCGCTGGTGGCCTTCCTGGTCGGCGGCGAGACCAACCCCTTTGTCATGGACGAGCGCGTCGCGCACGGGCTGGTCGCCGAGGCGAAGCGCGTGGTCGCGGATGGCGGCACGCCCTGGATCACCACCAGCCGGCGCACGACCGCCGAGGTGGTCGCGGTCCTCAAACGCGACCTGCCCCCGGAGGCGCGCCTGTTCACCTGGTCCGCGGACGCCCCGCCGGAGGACAACCCGTACCGGGCGCTCCTCGGCAGCGCCGATGCCTTCGTGGTCACCGGTGACAGTATCTCGATGCAGGTCGAAGTCGCCCGCCTGCGCAGGCCCCTGGCCATTTTCCCACTACCCGCCGGCCGCTTCGGCGCCCCGGACCTCTGGCGCCGCCGCTTCGCCAGCTGGCTTAACAACCCCCGCTGCACCGGCCCCGCCGACCGCTGGCGCCAGCGCCTCGCCCGTGCCATCTACCGCATCGACTACTTCAAGCTCTTCTCCGCCACGCGGGATTTCCAGGCGTTCCACCGGTTACTCATCGACCATGGGTTGGCGGTGTGGGCGGGTGACCGGCTGGCTGAGCCGTCCGGTGCATTGCCGGATGATCTTTCTGTGGCGGTGGCGCGGGTTCGTGGTCTGTTTCCGGAGGTGGGTTCGGCGACTCCGTAGTTGGCTTGGGTGGCGCCGGCGACCCGGGGGAGGCCCTCACGGACACGCTACAAGCACATCCCTGTGCGCTCGGGGCCGGCCATCCATGGCCGGCCACGGTCCGTGAGGGCCTC
>NZ_JBTOLW010000050.1:0-10316 GCF_054552115.1 Pseudohaliea sp.
AAAGGTACTCCGGGGATAACAGGCTGATACCGCCCACTAGTTCACATCGACGGCGGTGTTTGGCCCCTCGATGTCGGCTCATCACATCCTGGGGCTGAAGCCGGTCCCCAGGTTCTGGCTGTTCGCCATTTAAAGTGGTACGCGAGCTGGGTTTAGAACGTCGTGAGACAGTTCGGTCCCTATCTGCCGTGGGCGTTGGAGAATTGAGGGAAGCTGCTCCTAGTACGAGAGGACCGGGGTGGACGAACCTCTGGTGTTCCGGTTGTCACGCCAGTGGCATTGCCGGGTAGCTATGTTCGGACGGGATAACCGCTGAAAGCATCTAAGCGGGAAGCCTCTCCCAAGATGAGTTCTCCCTGACCCCTTGAGGGTCCTGAAGGGCCGTCCGAGACGAGGACGTTGATAGGCTGGGTGTGGAAGCGTTGTAAGGCGTTGAGCTAACCAGTACTAATTGCCCGTGAGGCTTGACCATATAATCCAGGTTGTTTGCGCTGGGGTGGGGAAACCTGCCGAAGCCAGCGAGGCTCCCGGGTGTTGTGGCGAGTCCGGTGTGAAAGCACGAATACTCAGGCACAGACCAGATACGAAGCTTGATCTACCGCCTTATTGGGGTGGCCGGCATCGCCGGGTGCGAGTAAGACCGAGGGTCATCCCAGCCAGTTTGCCTGGCGACCATAGAGCATTGGAACCACCTGATTCCATCCCGAACTCAGCAGTGAAACGATGCATCGCCGATGGTAGTGTGGGGTCTCCCCATGTGAGAGTAGGTCATCGCCAGGCTCCAAAAAACAGAAACCCCGGTCCGTTGGACCGGGGTTTTTGTTTTTAGGAACCGAGGATCTACTGCCACTACAATCCGGGTCCCATGTGACCGACCCTGCACCGCAGGTGCGGGGAGGGGGCGCCGAAGGCGTCGCGAAGCGATCGCGAGCACCGCTCGCGACCCAAAGTAGGTCATGGGTGTGGCACCAACCCCAGTCCAGAATCCCAACGCCCCGATCAGTCACTGGTCGGGGCGTTTTACGTTGTGGTGTTCGATACGCGGCTGCCCGGCATTCACATTCTCGTCACACAAATGACATAACCTTCAGGCTGCGCAGTCTCACAGCTTCATTCTCAGCCCGCAGCCGGAATCGGTCATGGCACTCCTCGCTTCGCTCCCCATTCGCAGCAAGCTCGTCCTGGTCACGCTTGTAACGCTGGCCCTTGCGCTGACCATTGTGATTTCCTATACGTTTTTCAGCCACAGCGTCTCGCTGCGGGAAAACGAGCGTGAAAACCTCCTCACGGCGGCCAGGGCGCTGAACACGAGCAGCGCGTCCGCGTTGCTATTCCGCGATGCGGAACTGGCGCGGCAGGCGCTGCGGGCGCTTGAGGAGAATGCCAGCGTGGTCGCGTCCCAGTTGTTTACCAGCGAGGGTGCCGTGTTCGCCAGGCACTTCTCCGAGACGGATCCGGCCTTCGAAGTCCACGACGCGGCTGCGTACCTGCCGCTCCTGGAGGCAAGCATGGCCTCCGGAGCGGTGTCAGCCGAGTACCAGGGTTTCCGGGTTCTCAATGCGGTGATTCCCGTACGCCTTGAAAATGAGGTCCTCGGCTACCTGCAACTCCGCTCTCACCTGGCGGACGTTCGCGAACGGATCATCAGCGACCTGCTCATCATGCTGGCCGTGGTCGGTGCCGCCTTCGTGCTGGCGACTTTCCTCTCGCTACGGCTACAGCGGCTCGTGGCGGGCCCGATACAACAGTTAGTCGCCGTTACGCGGCGCATCGCCGAGAGCGGAGACTACTCGGTACGCGCGACCAAGCACCAGGACGACGAGATCGGATCGCTCATCGAGAACTTCAACTACATGCTGGCCCAGATCGACGAGCGGGACCACGAGCTTGAGCAGAAGCAACGCAGCCTCGAGCACCGCAGCGAAGATCTCTCGGAAAGCAACAAGCGTCTTGAAGCGGCCATGCGCGACAATGTGGAGGCGCGGGAAGCTGCGGAAGCGGCGAGTCGGGCGAAAAGCGAGTTCGTCGCCCATATGAGCCATGAGATACGCACGCCGATGAACGGGGTGCTGGGCATGCTGGACTTACTTGGACGGACGCGCCTCACGCGAGAGCAACAACATTTCGTGGACACCATCAACCAGTCGGCAGAGACCCTGATGGCTGTCATCAACGACATCCTGGACTTCTCGAAAATGGAAGCGGAGAAGCTTCGTCTCGACCTCTCCGACCTCTCGATTCGCAACGTCGTCGAGGAGACCGTCGAACTGCTCGCCTCGCGTGCGCACGAGAAAAAACTGGAGATCGTATGCCGGATCGACCCGGATGCAGACTGGCGGGTTGTCGGTGACTCCATCAGGCTGCGCCAGATCCTGATGAACCTTCTCGGCAATGCCATCAAGTTCACGGAAGCAGGTGAGGTGTCGGTGCATGTCAGCTGCAGTGAAGGCGCTGCTGCCCCGCGCTACCGCTTCGAGGTCCGCGACACCGGTATCGGGATCAGGCCCGACAAGCTCGACACGATCTTCGAGGCCTTCAGCCAGGAGGATAGCAGTACCACCCGGCGCTTCGGCGGTACGGGCCTCGGGCTGGTGATCTGCAGCAAGCTGGTCGAACTGATGGGCGGGACGATAGGAGCCGACAGTGAGCCCGGCGCGGGCTCGACGTTCTGGTTCGAGGTGCCGCTGCCGCTATCCGAAGACGTGCAGCCCACGGCGAGACTCGAGGAACTGCAGGGCCGGAAGATCCTCCTCGTGGACGACAATGCCACCAACCGGGACACGGTGAGCACGCTGCTCCTCGACTGGGGTATCGATGTCTACACGGTCGAGAGCGCTCAGGCCGCCTGGAATCTGCTCAAGAGCGCCGCCGACAGCAGTGCGCAGTTCGATCTCGTGCTCCTCGACTGGCACATGCCGGACGTCGACGGTGTTACCCTCGCCCGCAGGCTCGCTGCCGATGGCAGCCTGGCCCCGATTCCCCGGGTGATGCTGAGCTCCGCGTCGGTGCGTGACGTCGCCGAGCAGGACAGCGATCATCTCTTTACCGCGTTCATTGCCAAGCCCGTCAGGCAGGGGCGCCTCCGCGAATGCCTGCTGGGGCTGCTTTCAGAGCGTGCTTCGTTCGTGGAGGAACAGCCGAGGCACCGGCCGGCAGACCCGCCGCGCGTCCCGCGCCTCGGTGGTCTGGGTGTGCTGGTTGTGGAAGACAATCCCGTCAACCAGAGAGTATGCCGGATGATGCTCGAGTCGGCAGGCTGCCGTGTGCGCCTGGCGGAAAACGGGGCGGAGGCACTTGAGCGCTGTGAGGAGGGCGGTATCGACCTGGTGCTCATGGATTGCCAGATGCCCGTTATGGACGGCTTTACGGCCACGGAGCAGCTACGTGAGCGGGAGAACGCTGCGGGCCTTCCGCGGCTGCCGATCATCGCGCTGACTGCAAACGCCCTGCATGAGGACGAGAAGCGCTGCCTGGACTCGGGCATGGATGCTTACCTGGCAAAGCCGATCGCACGGGACGACCTGCTTGCAACTATCGCCCGCTGGGCACCGGAACGGGAAGCCTCATCGGGCTTCGGTATAGAGACAGAGCCGGTTTCCCGGGGCAGCGCCGAGCTTGCCCTACCCGGTGACGAGGTCCCGCTGCTCGATGAGTCGGCGCTGGATTCCATGCGTGCCCTGCGGCCCGGGGACGGGGATGCCCTGGTAGCCAGCTTCGCAGATCTCTTTTGCAAGGAGACCAGCCGCCTGCTCGGAGAGATAAGGGATGCCTGCACCAGCGGAGACCGGGAGACGGTGCGGCTGTCGGCCCACAGCATAAAGTCCAGTGCGCATCAGCTGGGAGCGCTTCGCCTCGCCGCCCTGGCGCAGGAGATGGAACATCATGCCGCGGATCCGGAGGGCGGGCCGCTGGCGGATAGCGCCGCGGCCATGCGGGAGCTCTTCGGGAAGACGTTGGCCAGCCTCGAGTCTTCCGGCGTCCTGTCCCGCGGTGCGGAGCACGGGAGCCCGGGCCCCGCAGCTGGTTAGTCGCCGCCGATAGCCGAGGGTCCCGAGAGCAGCGGCGGCAGGCAGCTGCGCGGCTCTCCGAAATGCTCGTAGCTCACCCCGGCAAGGGGGCGCTCCTCCAGCGTTGCTGCGGTAATTGGCGCTTCGACGGGACGGTTGCCGGCGTTCACGCCTCCCAGATAGCCTCCCTGGCCCCAGGAGTGGCGGAAAGCGCGGTTGAGGCTGCTCAGCACCGCGGGCTGGCCCAGGTAGGCCGCCAGGTAGTTGAGTATCTTCCGCTCCTCTTCTGCAAAATCCGCCTCGCGTTCCCGCAGCCACTGGATCGAGCCCGTGGAGACATGGCGCCAGTATCCGCGGTGGGCGTTCAGGAGTGTCGGGGCGTAGCCATCAACACGCACGTGACGATATTCCGCGCCGAGGTAATCGCCGATGTTTTCCGTCGACAACATGCCGATCGCCCAGCGATTGTGATCGTCGTGGTAGTCAAGGCACGCGCGCACATCGGCCGAGCCGCGGCCCGCGTTGACCCGACCCGCGGGCAGAGCCCGGTCCAGGAGTGCGGACACCTCGCCGCCGGCAATCCCGTTGCTGCCGTCATCGGGAGCGGCGAAGGCCGGTGACGGGGCTGTGCAGCCACGTCTCAGGTAGTGCAGCGCAAAGGCCAGCTGGGTACCCGAACTCTCGATGCGCCGGCAGAGGTAGATCCGGTCACCGGAAGACGGGGCCGGCCGATAGGCGCCGGGGCTCGTGCCCGACAGATCCCGGCGTGACAGTGGCGGAGGCGGTGGCAGCTGGGCCGATGCGGTAATCGGATCCCCCGCCTGGTCGTAGAAAGCGGACCAGCTCTCTACCACACCGGCGAAGATGCTCGCGAGCTGGGCGCTGTTGAGGGTGGGCATCGCCGCCAGGCTCTCGCGTGCCGGGTCGTCATGAGGTACTTCTGCGGACACCAGCCCCTGCAGGGCCTGGAGGGCATTGCGGAAGTTCCGGCTGACCGGGAGCCCCCAAACGAGCTGTGTCAGCGGGTGTGTTTCGAGGGCCCCGGTGTCTGCGGCAAACATCACCGGCTCCAGGTCCGAAATGCCGGCGTCCGGGATCACCCGGGTGATGGTCGTTTCACAGTCCACGTGAACGGTATAGGCGGAGAGGGCGCCGGAGGGCAGCACGCGGTTCCGGCCCGCGCAGCCCTGCGCCAGTTCCCGCTGGCGGAGAAAGGGCGTGGGTGTTTCTGCGAGCAGCGGGACGACGCCGTCGCCCGATCCTCCGCTGGACTTGAAGAGAGCGAGCCGGAGGCCTGCAGCGATGCCCGGGATGGCATCGGTGGTTCGGCAGAGGAAGACGCGTTGCCGGCTGCCCCCCGCCCGGCCCTGGTACACGTCGAGGGTGCCTGCCGCACACAGGGCAGGTGTGTCCGGCAGGTCGTCGCGCAAGCGCAGCAGGCCCTCGATGAGGCGATCCTGGGCCGAGGACCCGGCGATGTACAGGCGCAGGTCCGGCGCTTCCTCTGCCGGGAAGCCCCAGGCGCTCGCGGCCACGAGAACCAGGATCGCGACGGGGAGCCGTCTGACTACCGTGCCCGGGGCCTTAATGCTCACGCGGCGCCTCCCCGTGCTGGCGATAATGCAGCACGAAGTCCAGCAGGTCCGCAGCGGGCCGCGCCTTGCTGACCAGCCAGCCCTGCACCGTGCAGCTGCCCATGGAGCGCAGCAAGCGGAGCTGCTGCTCGCTCTCGACGCCCTCGGCGATAATGCGGATACCGAGTTCCTGCGCCATGCGAAAGACCGCGCGGGTTACCGCGGCGCCCTCATCACCGCGCTCGAGGTCAGCGACGAAACTCCGATCGACCTTGAGATAATCGATGGGAAGGCGGGTCAGGTAACTGAGGGAAGAGTAGCCGGTGCCGAAGTCGTCGATGGCAATCTGTACGCCGGCGCTCTTGAGTTCGTCAAGCCATTGCAGGCGCGACGCCGCGTGAGTCATCAACGCGCTTTCCGTGATCTCGAGCACCAGGTGGCCCCTCCTGGCTTCGAACTGCGCCAGGAGCGTTTCCAGGCGCTGGCGGAAGTCCTTCTGGCGAAGCTGAAGCGCGGAAACGTTGACCGACATCTTGAAGCTGTCACCGAGCCGGGGCCGCCATTCCTCGAGCTGCCGCAGGGCCTCGCCGAGGACGAAGTCTCCGACGGGCAGGATGAGACCCGTCTCTTCCGCCATGGGGATGAAGCTGCCCGCGGGGCGGAGGCCTTGTACGGGGTGTCGCCAGCGCACGAGGGCCTCCACGCCGACGACCTCGCGCAGCTGGTCATCCAGTTGCGGCTGGTAGTGCAGCTCCAGCTGCCCCTTGTCGATGGCCCTGCGCAGTTCCGTTTCGAGCTCGAGGCGCGCGACTGTGTTCACCCCTGACTCATGGGTGAAATAGGCGTAGTTGTTTTTGCCATCCTGTTTCGCTCGATACATGGCCGTATCTGCACGCATCATGAGCTCGTCGAGAGTGTCTCCATCGTCCGGGTACAGCGCAATGCCCAGGGAGGCGGTGATGGTCAGGTTTGTACCTCCGATCTCGTAGGGCATCGCCACCCGCTCCAGAACGCGGCGGGCTACCCGGGAAGGTGCTGTGTCATCGGTGAACTCTGTGACCAGGAGAAAGAACTCGTCCCCGCCGAAGCGAGCCAGCTGGCTGAGCTGCGGGCCGTCTATCGGCGCATCGCGCGCGACGAAGTCGTGGGCGCGGACTACGCTGGACAGTCGTTCCGCGACTTCCTGCAGGAGCCGGTCTCCGGCGCTGTGTCCGAGCGTGTCATTGACCCGCTTGAAGCCGTCGAGGTCGAGGAGGCAGATCGCGCAGCGGCTACCCGCGCGCGCCGCCCGCGACAGGGCCCCGCGGACATGCTCGTTGAGCAGGCGACGGTTCGGCAGCTGGGTAAGCTCGTCATAGTGGGCGAGGCGGTGCAGCTCGGCCTCGACGCGTCGCTGTTCACTGACATCCTGGAGGATGCCGATGACGACGTGCGGCCGTTCCTCGCCCGAGAAAAGGAAGATTCCCTCGGCCGGGTAGCGGCTGCCATCGCGCCGGAGTAGCTCAAGGGAGGTGTTTACCTGGCCGCGCTCGGACAGGCGCGCGAGCCCCGCGGCGAGGTTGGTGTCCGAGGGGCCGTGGGCGATGCTGAAAAAGGGCATGCCGATGAGTTCGGCCTCGTCGTAGCCCAGGTTGGCCAGTGCACTCCGGTTGGCGCTGAGCAGTCTGCCCGTCTCCAGTTCGTAGGTGATTACTTCCGAGTGCGAGTTGTCGATTGTGCGGCTCAGGCGCGCGGCGCGACGTTCTCCGGCGAATGCGCGGGAGGCGCGCAGGGCGTAGCGCACCCGGTGCTTGAGGATGGGCCAGTTGATCGGCTTGCCGGTAAAATCCCATGCGCCGGCACCGTAGGCCTGCTCGACGGCATCGATATCATCGAGACCGGTCAGCACGATGATGGGGGTCTGCGCGAACTCGGGAACCGCCTTGATCCTGGCGCAGGTCTGAAAGCCGTCCATGCCGGGCATCAGCAGGTCGAGAAGAATGACATCCACCCGGTTGTTGCGGAGCAATTCCAGGGCCTGCGCGCCAGACGACGCCAGCAGCACCGTATACCCCTCTTCGGCGAAGGCGGCCTCTGCCAGCAGACGCAGGCCGGGATCGTCGTCTACCGCCAGCAGTGTGGGCGTCGCGCTGGCGGCGCCGGCAAGGGACCCGAGGTCGACCGATCGCGAGTACAAGCCACCCCCTTCCGGGCAGGATAAACGCGTAAGTTACCGGGGCTCTATGAAGGTTTCGTGACAGTTCAGGGCGCGCCGGTCGGGAGCCGCCAGCGCAGGCCCGCCTGGAAAACGATGTCCGGTGAGCGCTCGACCACGATATCCTCACTGAAGGCGAGGTCGAGAACCCAGCCTTTGTCGAGTTGGACCGAGGCGCCCATGACCAGCTGCGCCGAGGGCTCGCCGAGCACCTCACGCGGGCTGTCCCAGGCTGCGCTATGCGCATCCAGCTGCATTTTCAGGTGCCAGCGCTCGCCGGCGCGCCAGCCCACCGTCGCCGAACCGAAAGCCAGCCAGCGCTCCTGAACAGCGGGCAGCAGGTCGCCGTCCTCACGCAGGACAACGCCGGCGGACAGGTGTGTGTACAGCCTGCCGCCGGTCGCGGTGCCGCCCCCGTTGCCGCTGCTGCTGAAGTGCGCACTGAGCGCGAGGTCCATACCGCCACTGCCGGTCAGGTCAGCGGCGTCGCCCGTGGGCAGCTCGAGCTGCCCACGCAGGGCAAAACGCTCTCCCAGCCGGCGCGCGATACCGACCTGTACGTCGCCGATGCCGTTCGCTGTCCGGGCGAGTCCCACCCCGCCCGCGTCGGGCCGGTAGCGGTACAGCAGCCGGTCCCGGGGGTAGTTTTCGCGGTCGCCATTGGGCAGGGAAAAGGCCTGGTGCCAGCCCTCGATGGCGCTGTCGAGAAAACCGCCGCTGTGACGCAGCAGCGGGAGCACGGCGGAGGCCTCCCAGCCGCTTCCGAAGCCCCTGCGCACGCCGAGGGCCAGGCGGGTGGTCTCTCCGTCGAGGACGAGAGCGCAGTCGTCGCGGCACAGCGAAGGTTCATGGAGACTCGTGTTGGCGACCTCGAGAGTCGCGCGCGCCTCGAGGGAACCCGCTGGCGGTATCCGGGCGCTGCGGGCATCGGGCAGGCCCACCGGCAGGAGCAGCGGGCTACGGTTCGCGGTGGGGAACGGGGCATCGGGCCCGGCGGCCAGCGCCGGGCCCGCCGGCAGCATAGAGGCCGCGAGGGAAAAGAATAGCGGAAAAAAGACGAGGGCAAAGACCCTGCCGATGGCTGGTGACGCAGGGCGGCGCATGGCAAACTCCCGGCGGAACAACCATAAGAAGGAACACACCATGCGCGACCGTCGCCCCCTGTTTCTCGTCCTCGCCGCCCTGTCGCTGGCGGCCTGTTCCGACTCCGACAATACCCTGACGATCGATCCGCCTCCAGCGCCGGAGCCCGAGCCGGAGCCGGTGCCCTTTGCGGAACTCTACGACCAGGGCGTGGACCGTTACCTGGGCCTCTACACCCCCATGACCTCCGAGACCGAGGGTGACGTGGTGAACCACGCCTTCGGTGCCGGCGACGGTCCCCTCTGCCTCACCGGCGGAGAGTACACCATGGCGACCCGGGACCAGGGCAGCGCGGAACTGATGATTTTCCTCGAAGGTGGCGGCGCCTGCTGGTCAGAGCTCTGCGCGGCGACGGAAACGGCGGCGCCGGGCATCCCCCCCTTCGGTATCCTCAACCCGGAAACGCCCGGAAACCCGGTGGCCAGCTGGAATACCGCCTACCTGCCGTACTGTGACGGCTCGATCTTTTCCGGTGACATCGATGTGGACCTCGACGACGATGGCATGACGGACCGCTACCACCGGGGCCTGAAGAATCTCTCGGCGGCGCTGGATGTCATCGCCAACAGCTTTCCGAGCCCCGAGCGCATCCTGCTCACAGGCAACAGCGCCGGCGGCTTCGGCACCGACTATGCGCTGCCGCTGGTGCGCAAGCTCTACCCGGACGTACCGATCGAGCTGGTCAATGACTCGGGGGTGGGCATCTCCCGGCCGGGCCTGACGGAGCAGTTCGTGGAGGAGTGGAATTCCGGGGCGTTCATTCCCGAAAGCTGCGGTGACTGTATCGATGAGGACGGGCACCTCACCAACTATCACAAGTACCAGCTCGCCGAAGATGGCAACCTGCGCATGGGCTTCCTGAGCACCAGGCAGGACACGGTGATCGCCGACGTGTTCGTCGGCATCGGTGGCGAGGCCTTCGAGGCGGAACTGGTGCCGGAGATGGCGGAGCTCGAGGCCGCCTACCCGGAGCGCTTCCGCAGCTTCATCGCCGATGGCAATAGCCACACCTTCATCCAGGCGCAGTTCGACCTCGAGGTGCAGGGGACATCCGTGAAGGAATGGATCGGGCTGATGCTGGACGGCTCGTCGGACTGGCTGTCGCTGATCGACTGACGGCCCTGCGCAGGGCAGGGCGCTTCCTTCGCAGGGTTCCGGTGCGACTGGGGGAGTCTTCTCTCAGTCGCTCCCCGATACACGCTTTGTGAGAGAAGACTCCCCCACTCGCCCCTGACGCCTCACGTGCCTTCAAGGCAGAGGCGGTAGGGGCGGTTGCTGGAGAGTGCCCCCACCAATCGTGTGTCGGGGAGCGACTGGGGGCACTCTCCAGCAGCCGTCCCGGTGATAGGCAAAGAAAGAAAAAGCCCCCGCGGGACCACCCGGCGGGGGCTTTTTCCT
>NZ_JBTOLW010000051.1:0-9966 GCF_054552115.1 Pseudohaliea sp.
CAACAACCGCAGACTGCTCACCTCTATCGGCGATGTCCCGCCCGTGGAGTACGAGGCTGCGTATCATCAACAGGAAACCGAGTCGGCTATGGTGGCCTGACTCAAACCAAAGAGCCTCCGGAATTCCCGGGGCGATTCACCGTGCTGTCGCGGCTGCGCGGTGGCAGGGTCTACGACCTGTCGGTCGAGTACTTCATCGGCATGCCCAGCTGGCAGGCTGCCGGCGATCCTCACTACCGTATCTGGATGACGCACACCCCGCACGGCACGATCGTCGACGACCCCCTGGGCACGGGAAAGACGATGAACGGTCACGTCAGCTACACGGGTGCCGCCGTCTCCATGTACACGCATACGGGCACGCACATCGACGGTCTCGCGCATTTCGGACTCAACGGCAGGATCTGGAACGGCTTTGAGGCCGGCGAGCACCTGGGCGACCGGGGCTGGCGCGTTGCCGGCATGGAGAACATGCCGCCGATCGTCGCGCGTGGGATCATGCTGGATGTGGCCTCCGCAAAAGGCCTTGCAATGCTGCCCGATGGCTACCGGGTAAGCCGCGAGGACCTCGTTGCCGCGGCGCAGCGCCAGCAGGTCCGCTTGCGGGAGGGAGATGTCGTTCTGATCCGTACCGGGCGCATGCTCCACTATGAGCAGGCGGCAGCCTACATGGCCAATCCGCCAGGGCTCGGGCTGGAAGCCGCACGCTTCCTGATCGAGGAGTCCGGCGCGATGATCGTCGGCGCGGACAACCTCAGCCTGGAGGCCTTCCCCTCAGAGCTCGCCACCGATTATGTGCCGGTCCACACCTACCTGCTGGCGGAACAGGGTGCCCCAATCATCGAGCTCACCTGGCTGGAAGACCTTGCTCGCGACGAGGTGTACGAGTTCGCCTTCATTGCCGCAGCGCTCAAGCTCCGCGGCGCCGACGCTGCACCCTTCCGCCCCATCGCCATTCCCCTGCGCTGAAGCCTGCCGGCTGCGGGCGCAGCGGCACAGGCGCGAGCCGGCTCAGGCAAGCGCCACCGACACCCGGTGCTCCACCGGGTGAACCGGCGGCCCGAACTGGGTGTAGATGGCGACATCGGCCGCGTCCCGACCGTAGCCGATGACCACATAGCCCCCTCGCTTCACGGGCTGGGTCGGGTCGAAGGTAAACCAGCGATGGGCAACATACGCCTCGAACCAGGCATGGAACTCCATGGGCTCGAGGCCATACAGGTAGCCCACGACTATGCGTGCAGGAATGCCCAGGGCCCGGCAGAGCGCGATGCCGAGGTGGGCGAAGTCCCGGCATACGGCCGTGCCCTGCTGGTTCACCTCTACCGCCGACAGCGACGTGTAACTGCTCCCCGGCTCGAAGCGGAACGTCGATCGCAGCCAGTGCTCTATCGCCGCGACCTGGTCGTAGCCGGGTGCAGAGCCGGCCGTTAGCTCCTGTGCCATCGCATTGAAGCGCTCGGCCTCGCAGTAACGGCTGGGCAGCAGGTACTTGAAGACACTGTCGGGCAGGTTCTGGCTCTCGACGAAGCAGCCCCCGGGCTCTTCGTCGACCTCAGCGTCCGTCCTTATCCTCGCCGCGGTGGAGAGACTGAAATCCCCGGGGGGCGCTACCAGGCGCTGACAGAGGTTGCCATAGTCATCGGTGAACTCGTAGACGGGAACCTCGGGGTCGAGGAGATACTCCTCGCTGGACACCCATTGCTGCGCCCCGCTCCGGGGCCGCAACATCAACACGAAGGGGGTGGGAATCTCGATGCGGAACCGTAGCCGGCAACTTGTCTGCAACCACATCGGCAGAACCCTGGCCCGCTGCGGGCACGTCAAAACACGGGATTATGAACGATGACGACCGCAGCTGTCGAAGCGGCCGTCGAACGCGCGCGGTCAGCGCGGCCCGTTCAAAGGGACAGCCGCTATTGCTGCGGCGCCTGCAGGGATCCCAGGTGGGCGGCAATGGCGTGCATCACCCGTGGCGTCTCACTGTCCACACGGTCATTCTCCGCCTCCGGGTCGGAACTCTGCTTGACGATCACCACGTCCTGCTCCGCGTTGATGTAGATGAACTGCCCGTGAATGCCCAGGGCGGCTACCGCGTCGACGCCGCGGTAACTCCACCACTGGTCGTGATAGGCCGTGGCCACCTCGCCGTACCAGGGATCCTCGTAGTAGCGACCGAATGCGGAGTGATTGCGGTGCGTCCTGATCCGTGATGCTACCGCCGGCGGTAGCACCTGCACGCCGCCGGCCTGCCCGTCGTCGAGGATCATCTGGCCGAAGCGCGCCGCGTCACGAAGCGTCAGCGACAAACCGCCGCCAGCCATCTCAATGCCGAGCGGATCGACCCAGTAGCTAGCCTCGGACTCGGTGCCGAGCCTGGACCAGATGAGGGTGTACATCGCCTCGGCCAGGGTCATGCCGGTGACCCGCCGGATGATCCAGCCAAGGACTTCCGGGTCCGGCGTCACGTAATGGAAAGCCTCGCCGTGCGCGAGCGCAGGCAGCTTGTCCTCGAGACCCTGCAGATGCGCATGGAGTCCCTCTCCGCCCGGGTACATCGCGGTGATGAAGCGGGAAATATCCGACTCCGGGTCGTCATAGGTCTCGTCGTAGGCGATGGAGTTGGTCATGTCCATGACCTGCTGCACCGTGGCGTCGCCAAACGCGGTGTCGGCCAGCTCCGGCAGGTAGTCGCGCACCACCCTGGCCCCGTCGACCAGGCCCTGTTCCATGAGCGTCAGCATCATGGCCCCGGTGAAGGACTTGGTCACCGAGAACATCAGGTGCGGTGTTGCGGGACCCTGGCCGTTCTCGTACCGCTCGTACACGATTGCGCCCCGGTGCATCACCAGGAAGGCATCGGTGTAAGCGGAGTGGAGCCAGTCGCCGATGGTCGCAGTGCGCCCGTCGCCGAGAGCAACGGTTAACGCATCGAGGTCGACCGGCCGGCGCGGCAAGGGCCGCGGCACCGGCGCGGCGGGCACGGCTCGCGTGGGAAACAGTTCCCGCAGGTGCTGGAAGCTCCAGCGGTTGTACGGCGGCTCGATGAAGTTGTGGATGGTCACCAGCTTGTCGGGGGGTACCGGCGTCCCCGCCATCAACCCGAGCTCCGCGGCGCCGGGCGGCGCTTCCGCGCGGGCGAAGGGCACGGCGAGGAGCAAACTGCACAGCAGCACACAGGTCCGGGAACGACTCGGCGTGCAAGCTCGATTTGTCATGGTCTTGGTCCTCAGGCACTCGATCACCCGAGTATAGGACACACCCACTACAGCGGGTGTGTCGGCCCGGCGAGCGTTGATCGGACTGGCGCTGGCCAACGGGTGCCGCCGGCCTGGCCGGAGCCTCTGGCCGGACCCTGTTGCACCCGGGGGCAGGAAGCGGGATGCTGGCGGGCCGCGGCGAGCCGGGACCGGCATGACTTCGGCGCGCCGCCGGGCGCAGCGCGCCCTGCCCGATCGCCCGGTCACCAAGCAACGAGGTGCCCCCGACACCATGCGCACCACAGCAGGCAAGGCCAACGTCAGGAACCGTGTGCTGTTCCAGTCCCGGTGCCTGAGCATCTATCTCGTGCACTACGCCGAGGGCCATCGCGTCATGCCCCACGTCGACATGGTGGCAGAGGGCCGGCTCTACAAGCTCAACTGCGTACTGGTGAAACCCCGGCGCGGCGGCGAGTTCTCCTGCGAACGCAGTATCTTCGATCTCCTCGGTCGACTGGTGCTGTTTCGACCGGACCGTTACCAGCACGAGGTAACGAGAATCGAGGACGGCAGCCGCTGGCTGCTGAGTGTTGCACTGAACAGGCCCTGACAGCACTGCTCTCGTTGAAGGCGCGCACTGCCGGGGCCCGGCGCCAGGCTCCGTCGCTCAGCAACCGCGAGCGCAGTGAGCCGCCGGGCGCTGCCAAACCAACGGCCCCGGGGTGTATCCTTCCCACCCCTTTCCCCGGCTGGACCTCATGACCTTTTTCATTGCCCTCCTGCCTGTTATCGCTATCGTCGCCATCGGCCATTTCCTTGCCTGGCGCAACAGCCCTCCGGCCGAGGGCTGGCGGGCGATCGAGCGCCTCTGCTATGTCCTGCTCTTTCCCTGCCTGATCATCCGGGTGCTGGCGAACGCGCCCTTCGAGGCATCGCCCTGGCCTATTGCCGCGGCGCTGATCGGAGCGCAGTTGATCATGGCCGCCGTGGGTCACGGCGCGCGCCTCTTACCGGGCATCAGGCGCGCGACCGTCGGCAGCATCATCCAGTCCAACGTTCGCTGGAACACCTTCGTAGCGCTGTCGCTGGCGGGCACGCTCTACGGCGACGAGGGCATCGCGCTGACCGCGGTCGCCGCCGCGGCGATGATCCCGACGGCGAACGTCATCTCGATCCTGGGTTTCAACCAGTACGGTGACCGGGAGATCAAGCGGCACCCGTTCCACGAGCTGTTCCGGAACCCGCTCGTGATCGCCTGCGTCATTGGCGGACTCATCAACGCGAGCGGCCTGGCGATCCCCGCCGTGATCGACCGGGTGCTGGAGACGCTGGCCGCGGCGGCGCTGGCCCTGGGCCTGCTCGCGGCCGGTGCCGGGCTCGATCTCGGCGCGCTCAGGCGGTCCGGAATGCCCACCGCTGCCTGGTCACTGGTCCGGATCCTGGGCCTGCCTGCCCTCGCAGTCGGCATCGGCCGCGGCCTCGGCGTGGACGGCATCGGCCTCGCCGTCATCGCGATTGCGGCGGCGACACCCACGGCCACCAACGGCTACGTCCTCGCCCGCCAGCTCGGCGGCGACGCGCCCTTCATGGCCAACCTGATCGCCACGCAGACGGTGCTCGCGGCGGTAACCATGCCCCTCGTCATGTGGGGGTTCGGTCTTCTCTAGGCGACTGGCGGGCGCAAGGCATACCCATCGCGGGGGAAGTGAACATGCACGGACCCCAGGCCCTCTGTTTCCCGGGCGAGGATGTAGCGCTCCCCGGTGGCGGCGACCAGCCTGCCGGTGACTCCGATCTTCGCGTAGTCATCCGGCGCGATGGTCGCCTCGCTGCCGAGCGCTTCGTGCGCACCGGGATCATCCGGTAGCGGTCTCGGCTCGGTCTCCGCGGCCTCGCAGAAGGCCTGCTCCGCCGTCATTTCCCGGCGGCCACCCTGCCCCAGCGATGCCATGCGCTGCAGCCACTCGCCGACGTTCGCGTAGCGCTCGAGCGTGCTCGCGCCGCCGACGCTCTGCGCCAGCCAGATGGGGTGGTAAGCGCAGAAATCGGCGTAGCTCAGCCCGTCGCCGGCGAGACACTCCTGCGCTGCGAGGTGCCCGTCGAGATCCGCCAGGTACGCGTCGAAGACGCGGGCGGCCTCCGCCCCCCGCGGCGGCCGGGTGCTGGCGTCTTTCATCATGCCGGCGCGGTCCCGGATAAAGCGGACCGTGCCGGCCGGGCCCACGGACGCGAGCAGCCTGCCCAGCAGCTTGAGGGGCGGGGCCGAAGTGATGGCGGCGAAGAACACGTCGCCTTCCGCCCGCTCGGCGAGCGCCTGCGCCGCGGAATCCGCTACGGTCGGCGCGAGCTCGCCGAGCCCGGTGAGCGCAGCCAGCTCCGCCGCAATCAGCGCGGTGTCGCAGAAGACGTCTGCGCCGAGGTGGGCCACGGGAATGCGCCGATAGCCCCCGGCCAGCGGATCGATGTCGGGCCGTGGCGGGTAGGGCGAGGTGAGGACCGAGCCCCAGGCCTGGCCCGCCAGGCCGAACATCGCGCGGATCTTTTCGGCGTAGGGCGATGCCTCGTAGTGGTGCAGGAAAAATGTATTGCCGCTCATGATTCACCTCTTGCCGTGCGGCGCGCTGACACGTGCGCTGGGCCGCGGGATAGCGGTTGCGGGCCGCCGGGGCCCCCGATGCCCGAGAGTACGCGATAGCGGCGGTACACGCACCGGCGCCAGACGCGACTCTGTTATCGTTGCGGGGTCACCGGGCCCCGCTGTCCGGGCACCCTTTAGCAGAGGAGGCGCGACCACAAGCTAGCGCAGAGAAGCTGCCGCAGGAGATACCCATGGCAAAGCGAGACGTTCCCCGCGAAGCACCCGTTCCACCGCTGGACCCGGGCCACGTGCGAACCATTGAACAGGCCGGCGGCCACCTGGCGCCCCTGTCGCCGATCGGCGGCAGGCTGGAGGGTATCGATCTTCGCGGGGAGCGGCCGGCGGAAGCGGTGTTAGCGGCCCTCGAGGCGGAGATGGCGAGCCGGGGCTTCATCGTCTTCAAGGGCCAGCAGGGGCTCTCCGCCGAGGAACTGGTGCAGGCCTGCCAGTGGTGGGGGGGCCGCGCCCTGCACTCCACCCACGGCGTGCACCCGGCGACGCCGGGCGGCAACCGGCATATCTTTCGCCTCTCAAACGATCAGCACCACGGCATCCTGGGCGTGGGGCCGCTATTCCACAATGATGGCGCGTTCTGCGAGGCGCCCTTCTCCCACGTGGCCTATCACATGGTGCGCGTGCCGGAGCACGGCGGTGGCACGGTCTTCGCCCACCTCGGCGCTGCCTTCGATGCCCTGCCGGCCGCGACGCAGGCGCGGTGGCAGCGGCTGTCATCCGTGAATGCGACCACCGGCGTGGTCCATCCACTCGTGCACGATCACCCCCTCACCGGCCGGCGCAGCGTATGGCTGCATCTCGGCATGACCGGCGCTGTGATCGAGAGTTCGCCGGAGGGCGACGCGCACCGCCTGCTCGATGCGGGCGAACTCACCGCCCTGTGCCGGGCCTACAACGCCCTGTTGAGCGACGGCATCGACGATGGCTACACCGTGTCCTACGAGTACGAGCCGGGCGACTGCGTCTTCATCGACAACTACGCCGTCGCGCACAAGGCTGCTGCCGAGGCCCACCAGCCTGCCGCCGAACGGGGACTGCGCATCATGCACCGGGCGACGATCAGGGCGCCCTTCGCTTGCTTCTCGCCGGGCTTCGGCCTGCCGCAGGCTCTCGATATCGGCGGGCCGAACCCCTTCGGCCAGGGCGTCTGGCAGGCAGGGGGTATCGGCTTTCGCTGGGACGCCACGGCGCCGATGCAGAACTGATACGGGCCAATGCTAGACTGCCGCCTATGCCCGCTGCCCCCCGGCGCGGGCAACGGGAATAACACGACCACAGAAAGGAAAGCACCACCATGCCAACCGCAATGATCACCGGCGCGAACCGCGGCATCGGTCTCGAAATGCTCAGCCAGTATGCCGCGCGCGGCTGGAAGGTCATCGGGACCTGCCGCGACCTCGAGGGTGCCCACGCGGCCCGTGCCCTGGCCGACAGCCATGCCGGCGTCACCCTGTACCCGCTGGACGTGACCGACAGCGCGGCCGTCGATGCCCTCGCCCGGCAGCTTGAGGGCACCGCCATCGATCTATTGATCCTGAACGCGGGCGTGATGAGCCCCGGCTCCAATACCCTCGGGAAACTGGACGCGGCGGACTTCCTGCGTGTTCTCGAGGTCAACGTGGTCGCGCCTGCGATCTGCGCCCAGGCGTTTCGCGGACACGTGGCTGCAAGTGAACGCCGGACCATGGTCGGTATCGGCAGTTTCCTCGGCAGCATCGCCAGCAACGACGATGGCGGGCTCTACAGCTACCGCAGCAGCAAGGCCGGGGTTCATGCGGTCATGCGCAGCCTGAGCATCGACCTGCGCGGTGAAGGGGTGACGGCCATTGCCATGCACCCGGGCTGGGTGCAGACGGACATGGGCGGCGCCGAGGCCGCCATCAGCGCACAGGAGTCGGTTGCCGGCATGCTCAGCGTCATCGACGGACTCAAGCCCGGCGACAGCGGGCGGCTGCTCACCTACGCGGGCGAAGAACTGCCCTGGTAGCTCTTTCTTTCGCACTGCCTGGCAAATTCAAGGCAGTGCCCCGGCCTCCACCAGGAGTGCCTGCACCGCCTCGGCCAGGCGCCGGTAGCCGGCCGCGTTGAGGTGCACCGGATCCGACTTCAGGCTGCGGTCGCGCAGGAGCCGTGGCAGGGTGCCGCTGTCGATGGGCACGGCCAGTTCCCTGGCCACCTCCTCGTAGAAATCGGGCGCGGACAGCGTGAAGCTCCTGCCCGGTACGCCCAGCATGGCAACCCGCGCGCCGGCCCTGCGGCCGGACTCAACCATGGCACGCAGGTTGGCTCGGGTATCCTCCGGCGGCAGCTTGCGCAAAGTGTCGTTGCCCCCGTGGACCAGCAGGACGAGATCCGGCTTGTGTTCATCGAGCGCTGCCGGCAGGCGCTCCCGGCCCGCGGCACTCACCTCCCCCGGGACCCCCGCATTGACGACCGTGAGCCCGGTCAGCTGCGCCAGCACGGCCGGGTAGGCGGCGTCGTGCGGGGCGCCTGTGCCGTAGGTGAGGCTGTCTCCGAAAGCCAACACCGTGGCGTCCTCCGGCAGCGGGCTGAGGGAGGGCCCGCCACAGCCGACGAGGACTGCCAGCAGAAAAACGGCGGTGCCAGCCAGGGAGGCAGTCTTCATGCGAGCGGGCGCTACCAGGTCGTCCAGCCGCCGTCGACAGCGAGCACAGCACCGGTGACAAAAGAGGCGTCGTCGCCAGCCAGAAACAGCGCGGCATTGGCGATTTCTGCCGGCGTGCCCAGCCGTTTCACCGGGTGCATGGACTTGATCATCGCTTCACCCTCGGGCGTGGCGCAGGTGGTGCCGCGGATGAGTGGCGTGTCGATACCACCGGGCGCAATGGCGTTCACGCGGATACCGTGCTCGGCATAGTCGATGGCGCAGGTACGGGTCAGGCCGACGACGCCGTGCTTGGCAGCGGTATAGGCCGCCGCACTGGGAAAACCGACGATGCCCGCGGCCGAGGCGATGTTGACGATACTGCCGCGGCCCCGCGGGTGCATGCAGCGCAGCTGGTGCTTCAGGCAGTGGAAGACGCCGTCGAGGTTGTTGGCCATCAGGGCGCGGTAGTCCGCGGTAGCGGTCTCGTGCAGCGGGCCCGTCGGGCCGAGGATACCGGCACAGTTGACGGCGCTGTCTACCCGCCCGTGCGCCGCGACCAGCGTATCGAGGGAGGCAGCGACGCCCTCCTCGTCCACCACATCCAGCACCGTGGTGGTCAGCCGCCCGCCCGCCGCGTGGTGCGTATCAGCCAGCGCCGAGAGGCGCTCCGCGTCGCGATCGATCGCGGCAACCACCGCGCCCTCGGCGAGGAGGCGCGTCGTGACGGCCTCCCCGATGCCGGACGCAGCGCCGGTGACGTAGACAATCTTTCCCTCGAATTTCATGGCGCCCTCCAGGCTTTGGCTTGGTCAGCGCACAGTCATAGCACAGCCGGGCTCACCGTGCCGCCCCGCGGGATCAACGCACCGTATCGTAGACCCGCTGGCCCCAGCCGATGAGTTCACCGTTGCGGAAAACCAGTGGCGTCGTCTCATCGCGGCTCGTCTCGCCGTCGCTGTGCCGGTGCCGTGTGCGGTAGAACAGCACGCGCACTTCCTCGCCGTCACGGGTAAAGGCCTCGGAATCGGCAGGCGTGCCCAGCCGGTCGACGACCGCGTCCTGGGACATGCCGATGCTGAGCTGGCTGATCGCCTCGCGATTGTCCTCCTGCGCACTGCGCCAGTCGTCCGTGTCGCCATGCTCACCGTCGATGAAGACGCAGCCGGTGACGGTTGCGACAAGCAGGGTGGCGAGCATGAGCCGGGGTAATGTGTTCAAGGGAAATCCTCCTGGGTCCGGGTGGATGGCGCGGTGGCCGGAAGCGCCATTATCCTGCCAGCCCCGGCGAACGTCCCCGGCCGGAAGCGCAGTTCGTCGCGCTGCGGGCACACTCCGTCGCTTTCGGGCTTTTTCGGGCTTTTTTTCGGTTCATCGTAGATTACCGGGGAACGCCGCGCGGATCTTCAGGAAGAAATACGCCTCGTCCCGGTAGCCATAGGCCATCCGCTTGATGACCTTTATTCGGTTGTTGATCCCCTCCAAAACGCTGGTATGTAGTGGGTGCC
>NZ_JBTOLW010000052.1:0-9484 GCF_054552115.1 Pseudohaliea sp.
AGCCGGTCCAACCGCCCAGCTTGCCCACCGTCTTGCGATCAAACATTGCCGCGCCCCATTCCCATCCGGTCTCGGGCACAATACGGCGGGTGAGGTCAGGGGCTCAACGCCCCCGGAAACCTTCGAAGAACCTTTTTTTTGGCGGGTCCAATGTGCAGTCTCTGGGCGGCTTGCGGCCTGATAGCTGTGGAGGCGCTCCTGGCAGCGTCCCGGTGCGGTCTCTGGAGGGTGCCCCCAGTCGCTCCCCGATACACGCTTGGTGGGGGCACCCTCCAGCGCCCGCCCCTACCCGGGGTGTTACTCGACCGAGCTGGAAGTACGCCACGGGGTAAGGGCTGAGTGTGGGATGCTTCTCTCACAAAGCGTGTATCGGGGAGCGACTGAGAGAAGCATCCCGCACTCAGCCCGGAATAGAACGAGGTGTGCTTACCCCGAAATAGGACGGGCTGTGCTCACAGCGGTGTCGGGCGAGCAGCGTTTCCGGCCGGCAGCTGGACAGCGTGACGTGTTTAACCCTGTGTATACAGGCCTTTTCCTTGTATGGCGGTAGCAAAGTCATTACCATTTAGCGGCTTTTTGAATCCCCTTCCCGCACACCCGGCACCAGTGCGTCCCCAGGGGAGCAATTCGGGAGACAAGCAATGACCACTGAAGACGTGAACAACGGCCGGCGCCGCTTCCTCACGGTTGCGACCAGTGCCGTCGGGGCTGCCGGCGTTGTCGGCATCGCGGTACCTTTCGTCGGCTCCTGGAACCCCTCGGCGAAGGCCGAGGCGGCGGGCGCCCCGGTCAAGGCGGACCTGACCAAGCTCGAACCGGGCGCGATGGTCGTCGTCGAGTGGCGCGGGAAGCCGGTCTACGTGGTCCACCGCACGCAGGAAATGCTCGACCTGCTGCCGTCGGTTGACGGCTACCTGAAGGACCCGGGCTCCGAGAACGCCATTCAGCCGCCCTACATCGCTGGCAAGGAGCGCTCGCTTCGCCCCGAGTACCTAGTGATCGAGGGCCTGTGCACGCACCTGGGCTGCGCGCCGAAATACCGCCCGGAAGTGGGCGCCGCGGACCTCGGCGGCGACAAGTGGGCGGGCGGCTTCTTCTGCCCCTGCCACGGCTCCAAGTTCGATCTCGCCGGTCGCGTCTACAGCGGCGTGCCGGCCTCGACGAATCTCGTTATTCCGCCCCATAACTTTGCGGGCAACATCCTTGAAATCGGCGTTGATGCGGAGGCTGCCTGATGGTCAACATGCTCATTGGACTGCGCGACTGGGTCGATGACCGCCTGCCCATCATGCGGGCGTGGAACACCCACATGGGCCAGTATTACGCGCCGAAGAACTTCAACGTCTGGTACTACTTCGGGGTTCTCTCCCTGGTCGTACTCGTGAACCAGCTGCTCACCGGCATCTGGCTCACCATGAACTACACGCCGAGCGCGGAAGAGGCCTTCGCCTCCGTCGAGTACATCATGCGCGACGTCGACTACGGCTGGATCCTGCGCTATATGCATTCCACCGGCGCCTCGGCATTCTTCGTGGTGGTCTACCTGCACATGTTCCGGGCGCTGCTCTACGGCTCCTACAAGAAGCCGCGGGAGCTCATCTGGATCTTCGGCATGCTTATCTTCATCGTGCTCATGGCCGAGGCCTTCGTGGGCTACGTGCTGCCCTGGGGCCAGATGTCCTACTGGGGCGCGCAGGTGATCATCTCGCTGTTCGGGGCCATCCCCGTGGTCGGCGAGGATCTCGTCACCTGGATCCGCGGTGACTACCTGATCTCCGGCATCACGCTGAACCGCTTCTTCGCCCTCCACGTGGTGGCCCTGCCCATCGTTCTGCTCGCCCTGGTGGTGCTCCACCTGCTGGCGCTGCACGAGGTCGGTTCCAACAACCCCGACGGGGTGGAGATCAAGAAGAACAAGGGGCCGGATGGCATTCCGCTCGACGGTATTCCATTCCATCCCTACTACACCGTGCACGACATCCCGGCGATCGGCGTGTTCCTGTTCATCTTCTGCGCGGTGATGTTCTTCATGCCGGAAATGGGCGGCTTCTTCCTCGAGTACGCCAACTTCGAGGAGGCGAACCCGCTCAAGACCCCGGAGCACATCGCCCCGGTCTGGTACTTCACGCCCTTCTACTCGGTGCTTCGCGCTATTCCGGACAAGTTCTGGGGCTTCGTGGCCTTCGCCATCTCCGTGGCGATTCCGTTCCTGCTGCCGTGGCTCGACCGCAGCCCGGTCAAGAGCTGGCGCTACCGCGGCCCGATCAACAAGGTCGCCCTGGTGCTGTTCGTCGCGTCCTTCCTGATCCTCGGCGTACTCGGTGTGAAGTCGCCGACGGAAGCGCGCACGATCCTGACCCAGATCTGCACCGTGATCTACTTCGCCTTCTTCCTGCTCATGCCGGTCTGGTCCAGCATGGACAAGACCAAGCCGGTCCCCGAGCGGGTGACCATGGACGGCGGCATGGGCAAGCTGGGCGTACTCGGTGCGGCGGCACTCATTGCCTTCCTCACGGTCGTGCCGCTGAAGGTCGTGGGAGCCGAGAGCGCCTACGATTGCGGTGCGATCCCCTGCGACGAGTTCGAGGCCGATATGGGCGACAAGGCCTCTCTGCAGCATGGCGCAAAGCTCTACATGAACTACTGCATGGGCTGTCACTCGCTGGAGTACGCCCGCTACAACCGCATGGCGCGGGACCTCGGCATCCCCGAGGACCTCGTCCTCGAGAACCTGGTCTTCGACCCGGAAGTGAAGATCGGCTCGCTCATGGCCAATGCCATGGACAAGGAGCGCGCGAAAAAGTGGTTCGGTGCCGCCCCGCCGGACCTCACCCTCGTCTCCCGCGCGCGCCAGCCGGAGTGGCTCTATACCTACCTGAAGAGCTTCTATAAGGACGACAGCCGCCCTTACGGCGTCAACAACCTGGTGTTTGCCAACGTCGGCATGCCGCACGTGCTCCTCGGCCTGCAGGGCATGCAGGAATGCGCTTCGGCGGGTGAGGGCCACGAGGTCGATCCGCTCTCCGGTGAAGCCAAGCACTCCAACCCCTGCGGCACCCTCGAGGTGACGGAGCCCGGCAGCATGAGCGAGGAAGAGTTTGACGGCGCCATGTACGACCTCACCAACTTCCTCGCTTACACCGCCGAGCCGATGCAGGCCGACCGCAAGCGCATCGGGGTCTACACACTCCTGTTCATTGCGGTATTCTTCGTTTTCGCCTGGTTGCTGAACCGGGAGTACTGGAAGGACGTCCACTGACGCGCAAGCGCCGCAGGTCGTCTCGCCGGTGCCGTTGGCACGGGCCAGCGCCCGGGGTACAGTGGCCTCACTAGGGAAAGTGACATGGGCGTAGTAACCAAACGGTCTTCAATGGTTTTTTTCTCCGATCCGACAGATCATTACAGCCACCGGGTCCGCATCGTGCTCGCGGAAAAGGGCGTGACGGTGGACCTCGTCGAGGGCGATAGCGCGCATCCGCCGGCGGAACTCGGTGACCTGAACCCCTACAACTCCATGCCCACGCTGGTGGACCGGGACCTCGTCCTCTACGAGAGCCACGTGATGATGGAGTACCTGGACGAGCGCTTCCCGCACCCGCCGCTGCTGCCGGTCTACCCGGTGGCGCGCGCCGAGAGCCGGCTGTTCATGTGGCGTATCGAGAGGGACTGGTGCTCGCTCATCGAGTCTATCCAGAACTCGCGCAGCGACAATGTGGTCAAGAAGGCCACCAAGGAGCTGCGCGAGAGCATCCTCGCCATTGCGCCGATCTTTGCCGAGAAGCCGTTCTTCATGAACGACGAGTTCACCCTCGTCGACTGCTGTATTGCCCCGATCCTCTGGCGCCTGCCCTCCCTGGGCGTGGATATCCGCCCGAGCAAGCAGTCCAAGCCCCTGCTGGCTTACATGGATTCGCTCTTCAACCGCGAATCCTTCCAGCAGAGCCTGTCGGAGCAGGAGCGGGAACTGCGCCTCTGAGCGGGGTGTCCTTGTCCTGCAGGCGTTGAAATACAACCGAAGCCAGGCAGCACACTTGTGAACTCCAGTCGGCCCTATATTCTCCGCGCCCTCTACGACTGGATCGTGGACAACGACTGCACGCCCCACATCCTCGTGGATGCCATGCAGCCGGGCGTCGAAGTACCGTCGGAGTACGTGAAGGACGGACAGATCGTGCTCAACGTGTCGCCGACGGCCGTCATCGACCTGCACCTGTCCAACCACCTGGTGACCTTCAACGGCCGCTTCAGCGGCCGGCCCATGGACGTGGCTTTCCCGGTCACGGCGGTACTCGGCATCTACGCACGGGAGAACGGGCAGGGCATGGTGTTCGAGCCGGAGGAGCCGCCGGAACCCCCCGAGGGTGGGCCGCCGCCGGCGGACGGTCCGGACGGCGACGATCGGCGTGCCGGCGGTCGCCCCTCCCTCAAGGTGGTGAAGTAAGCGGCATCCCCGGTCGTGTGCAGGGCCGCTTCCGGCCGATCAGCTCGCGTCGATCAGTTCGAAAAGGCGCACCACGCGCTGCACGCCGGAGACATCCGCCGCCATCGCGGCGATGCGATCGGCTTCCTCGGCGGTGACCATCCCCATGAGATAGACCACCCCGTTTTCCGTCACCACCTTGGTGCGCAGCCCCGGCGTATCGGGCTTGCCGACGAGCCAGCTTTTCACCTTGGTGGTGATCCAGGCGTCGGAGGTACGCGTCATCGCTGAACTGGGGGCTGCCACCTCGAGCTCGTTGTAGATCCGCCGGACCTCGCGCAGCTGACGCACCACCGCCGTGGCCTTGCCCTTGAGCGTCTCCTCCGGTATCTGCCCGGCGATGAGCACGTAGCCGTTGTAGCTCACCACCACGAGATGGGCGTCGTCGAAGGCCTCGTCTGCGGCGTGCATGTTCACCACGGCCTTGATCTCTATGCTCTCGTCCGCCACCCGCCGGGCGAAGGTGCGCGCGCCGGGGTTCTCCTCGATGGCGTTGGCCTCCGAGGCGACGAGGATCCGGGTGCAACCCGCACCGCCGCCGAGGGCGAGCAGCAGGGGCAGGCAGAGGGCGAGCAGCGTACGACGGGTCTGGAATGCAATCATGAGCCGAACAGGTTCACTTCGATCAGGTGGCAGAGACACCCCAGGGCCATGGCCTCCAGGGTAAGGAGCTGGTTCCGGGGTGCAGCCGGCAGGGCGATGACGATCGTGTCGTCACCCGCCGGGGGCAGGCCCGGGCAGCCTTCATAGGACAGGAGTGCGAGCGCGGGGTTCCCGGCAGCGGCCACGCCGAGAGCCCCCGCGATGGCGTCGCCATCCCCGCTGTCGAGGGCCAGGAGCAGGTCCCCGGGACGGGTGAGGGCACGGGCCTCCCGCCAGGGTTCGACCGGGTCGCCCGGCTCCGTGAGGGCGACGGCGGGGAGGGCCGGGCGTTCGGGGCCAGCGCCGAGCATGAGCCGGTCCGCCGCATAGCGCGCGAGGGCGCGATCCGGTCCGGCGCCCGCGCAGAAGACGGTGCCCCCGTCCACCAGGCAGCGCGTGGCGGCCTCCGCCGCGGCCTCGAGCGGCCGGGCGATGGTGTCCACGGACAGGGCGGTGTTCTCCAGGAGGGCCTGGAAGTGGCTGGCAATCTCCGTGTACTGGTCCAGGGGCTGTCTCCGCGGTTGGCCGGGCCGTTGTTCAGGCCGCCAGGGGCGATCCTCAGAAGGCGTTCTCGATCAGGCGGGGCTGCAGCTTACCGGAGCGGGGCCCCGGTTCCCAGACTACCACGTCGAAGCGGCAGGGCGGTGCCGCACCGCGCCAGCGGCAGGCCAGGAAGTGGGCGGCGGCGCGGCGCAGCCTGGCCTGCTTGCGGGCATCCACGCTGGCCGCCGCACTCGCGTAGCGAGGGTTGCTGCGCGCCCGGACCTCGACAAAGCGCAGCCGGCCCCGGTCGAGCGCGACGATGTCCAGTTCGCCGGCGCGACAGCGGTAATTGCGGGCAACAATGCGGCTGCCCTGTGCGGCCAGCCAGCGCGCCGTGGCGGCCTCGTAGTCATCGCCGGTGGCCATGGGCACAGTTCCGGGGGAAACACCTCGCGCAGTCTAGCTAGTCGGCGCGCAGGCCGCCGCTGCCAAATGCGGCCAGGGGCAGGTCGCGCTCGATCTCGCCCCGCGGGTTCACCGTGAGCTTGCCGGTGGCGCCGTGGATTACCAGGGGACCCCCGGGATCGAGCACGCCGTGGCGAAGGGCCAGGCGGTGGGCGTCGGCGCCGAGGGCCTGCAGCCGGCTGAGGCCGGCGCCCCGCAGCCCCGCACCGGCGATGGCCTCGCGCAGGCCCCGCCGCTCGTCGAGCAGCCATGGCAGTTCCACGAGCCTGAGACCGGCGAGGTCCCGGTCGCCGGTCGTGACCTCCGCGCTGTTGGCCGCGGACGTGGCGTAGACGGGCAGGTCGCCGGCGTAGTGGTAGGCAAGGAGCGGCTTGAGCGACTTCGCGGCGTCCGTGTCCGGGGCGAGCATGAAGACGACGTCGATGTCTTCGCGGCGGCGGCCGGCGAGCACCGTGCCGCGGTCGAGGAGCCGCCGCACGGCGGCGCCCCGGGCGGCGCTGCGGTCGAGGTGGAGGGCTCGTTCGATGGCGTCCGAATGGCTTTCCCGGCTGGCGAAGGTGGCGGTCGCCGCGACCGCGCCGCCGTCTCCGGTCCAGGCGGCGAGCAGCGCCGCGGAGACCTTGTCACCCCAGTCGCCCGCCGGGCGCAGGATCAGCGCCCGGCGATGGCCGGCGCCGAGGGCCCGCCGGGCGATCTCGCGGGCCTCGTCTTCCGGCGCCAGGGCAAACTGCAGGGCCGCGCCGCTTGCGGGCCCGCCGGCGCGATTCAGGGCGAGCACCGGGGCCGGCAGTTCAGGCTGGTCGAGCACCTCGGCCACGGCGGTTTTCGTCAGCGGCCCCACCACAAGCTCCGCGCCCCCGGTGACCGCGGCCCGGTAGGCGTCCGCCGCATTGTCGTAGTGTGCCGTGTCGATGATGGCCAGGGCCGGGCGCGGGGCGCCGCTGGCGTAATGGGCGGCGAGAAAGCCGTCGCGCACCGCAGAAGCGGCTGCCGAGAGACGACCGCCGAGGGGCAGGAGCAGGGCGACGCGGCGCGGTGCAGGCACGTCCGCGGCGGGCAGGGCGATCGCCGCTGCGGGGTGCCCGGGGAAACGCCGGCGCCAGTCCGCCTCCGCGCGCTCCCCGCGGGCCACCTCGAGACGCTCCAGCCAGCCGCGCAGCGACGGTGTTGCGCCGGCCCGCGCGCGGGACAGCCCGCGGGCGTCGAGGTACTGGAGGTCGCGCCAGAGGGAGCGGGCGAGGGCGTCGCGAGCCGGGTCCGCGGCCGGGTAGAGGGGGAGCGCCCGGTCTGCCAGCCGGGCGCTCGCGAGGTGGTCGCCGCGCCGCCGGGCCCCGCGGCGCTCGAGGGCGAGACGCTGTCGCCGGAGGTCGGCCGAGGCGTCGGCCCAGGGCGCCGCCGCAAGGGCCTGTTCGAGCCCCGCCAGGTCGCCGCGCAGATCCGCGCTACGCGCCGCGACCAGGGCCGCATAGGCCCGGAATTCCGCCGACGGTTCGGTGTCGCCCGCCGGGGCCGGCAGGGCCAGCTGGGCCGTCATCCAGTCTCCCCGGTCGAGGGCCGCCACGGCGGGCGCGAACAGGTCTGCCAGGGGGCTCTCGTCGCTGGCGGGCAGGGGCGTCACCGCAGCGTCCGTGCCAGGCTGCGGCATCGGCCCGGCGCTGCCCGGGGGCACTGCCGGCGGCTGGGTCCCGCAGGCGGCCAGCACGAGAACAGGGGCCAGGCAGGCCGCGAGGGCGAGCCGTCGGGCAGCGGGGGGGATCTCTGGCCTCATGCTATGCTTCGCTCCGCCGGCACTGCCGGAATCCGCATCGACCCGGCACTGGTAAACCGCGCATCATCGCGCATTATAAGGAACACGGTGGCACATGGAATCGGGCCTGTACATCGTCGCCACGCCCATCGGCAACCTCGGAGACCTGAGCCCCCGGGCCCTCGCCGTGCTCGGCGGGGCCGACCTGGTCGCGGCGGAGGATACCCGCCATACCCGGCGCCTGTTCGCCCACCATGGCATCGACAGCCGCCTGGCCGCCTATCATGAACACAGTGACGCCGCGGCCGCGGAGCGCCTCTGCGACCGCGTCGCCGCCGGTGAGGCCGTCGCACTCGTCTCCGATGCGGGGACGCCCCTGGTCTCCGACCCGGGCTACCGCCTCGTGCGCCTCGCCCAGGACCGGGGCCTGCCGGTGATCCCGGTCCCCGGGGCCTGTGCGGCGATCGCCGCGCTCAGCGCGGCCGGTCTGCCCAGCGATCGCTTCCGCTTCGAGGGCTTCCTGCCGGCGAAGGCCGGACCCCGGGCCGCCCGCCTGGCGGGGCTTGCGAGCGAGCGCGCGACCCTTGTCTTCTACGAAGCGCCGCACCGTGTGCTGGAGACGCTGGAGGCGCTTCTCGACGCCTTCGGCGCCGGGCGTGAGGCGGTTCTGGCACGGGAACTGAGCAAGGCCTTCGAAACCATCCATCGGGCGCCGCTCGCCGCCCTGCGGGACTTCGTGGCGGGCGACCCGGACCAGCGCCGTGGCGAGATCGTGCTCCTGGTCGCGGGCAGCGAGGCCGCCGAACCCGAGATCGACGCCGCCCTGGGCCGGCTCGCCAGGGACCTTGCCCGGGACCTGCCGGCAAAGCGCGTGGCGGCGCTATTGTCCGACTACAGCGGGGTACGCAAGAACCGGCTCTACCGCTGGCTGCTGGCGCCGGAAAGCTGATGGTCCGCTTGCCGGAGCCGGGAGCGGTTCAAGGGGTCTCCGGTGGCGTGCCCATCAGTGCTTGCGCGGACCCCGGGCGAGGCGTAGGCTTGCCGCCGAGTCGGTCGGGCGATCGCTGCCCGGGCGCCAGTCACGGCGGCCGGGGGGAGGAAAGTCCGGGCTCCACAGGGCAGGGTGCCAGGTAACGCCTGGGGGGCGTGAGCCCACGGAAAGTGCAACAGAAAGGATACCGCCTCGCACCCCGTGTGCGCGGTAAGGGTGAAAAGGTGCGGTAAGAGCGCACCGCGCGCCTGGCAACAGGTGTGGCGATGGTAAACCCCACCTGGAGCAAGACCAAATAGGAATCCGCACGCTGCGGCCCGCAGTGGATTCGGGTAGGTCGCTAGAGGCAGGCGGCGACGCCTGTCATAGATGAATGATCGTCCTCGACAGAACCCGGCTTACAGACCGACTCTTTTTCCTGTTTCCCCCTGTCGCGCATCCGGTGATCGCTTGCTGGCCGGATGGCTGCTGAATACCTCTCCTCGAGCTCAGGTGCGCGCGGTGTGCCGGGGCGAGGGCAGGCCGCTTCTCCCGGAGGCCAGGGGCTCGCGTAGTGCCCGGGCGAGGGGGGGGGTCTTTTTTCCGTCGCTTCCCCTTCCCCCCTTTTTTGCAGAAGAACCCCCCCCCCCCCCCCTGCTTGCCGACCGCTTTTTCCTTTGGCGCGGCGTCCCCACGC
>NZ_JBTOLW010000053.1:0-4944 GCF_054552115.1 Pseudohaliea sp.
AGGGCCGACAGGGTGAGGGTGGTGTCGCCGGTGGCCGGGGCGGTGAAGTCCGGTGCCGGCTGTCCTTCTTTGATCGTCATGGTTGTCTCCTGCTACTTGTTCAGTGATGGGGTAAATACTACACGGTAACGCGATAAATCCGGGAAGAGGCGGGACGAAACGGGGCTATTCGGGATGGGTAGTGAAAAGACTTTGCACCATATAGAACAAAAAGAGGCTCAGAAAAGACGCGGCTGATTCGGGTCGCCACGCTCACGCACCCGTCTAATGATCTTATAGATGGCCCGGGTTGTCAGATTGTACTTCTTCGCCAGCTCGTTGTGGTTCCGGCCGTCGAACTGCTCGTAGATCTTCAGGTCGCGAAGAGAGAGCCGGAAACGGTGATCCTTCGGAAAGGTCACGACTTGCCCACCCCAGGTGTCGGCCAGCCGATCGCAGATTGCGCAGCCGGCCTGCTCGGCCAGATCTTCATCGATGCCGTGCTCGACCAGGATCTGCTGGGTGTGAGCCTGGACTTCCTCCAGCAGCTCGTTGCGGCGGATTTCCATGTTGGAGTCACGCTGGTTCATCGGTATCCCCTTGTGCATCAATGAAACGCTTGCGCCAGGCCTTCAGGGCCTCGATGACCTTTTCGGCCTGGCGGCCGTCCAACCAATCGAGCGCTTCCACGCCGGTCTGGCGCTTCACGTAGCGCGCCAGGGCCTGTTCTGAGCGGTCGCGAACGACCCCCATCTGAGCCAGATCCAGCCAGAGCGCCCTGATTTTCTTGTCCTGCGGCTCTCGGGCAGTCACGCGGCGCCGAGGGCGGGCGCTGGTTTTCGGCTTCCAGCCCAGCTGGCGCAGCCTGTGGAGCACCTTCGCTCTGCCACGGGCGGATAGCTTCGCCGAGGAGGTGACGCCCGCCACCGACTCCAGCATCAGGCGGTAGGCGTCCTCGTCCATGGCCAGTTCCTTGCGGGCGATGTGGATCTTGGCCAGATCCCGGCGCTTCTGGTCCGCGTCAGTCTTCATTTAGCCTCCGCACCTGGCCCTTCATAGCGCGATCGGGGTCGTACCCCAGCCGACGCATCTGCCGGCGCCATGCGGCGTCGTCATCGGCCTTCTCGACCTGCTTTTGCTCTTGGCTGGTGGTTTGCTCGGCCCCGCGTTTCGGTACCGCCTGGCCGATCCTGTCCGCGATGCCCGTCATTACCTGCTTCAGGTAGTTGTGGTTCTTCAGCGGCTGCCCGTTCTCGCCGGCCTGACGCTTCTTGTAGATCTGCTCGACGGTCTCTCTGAGGGCGGCAGCCAGCAGGTGCTGATCGGTGGTCAGCTCCAGGGCCTCTTCGGCCAGGTGTAGGGCCCGGTCGTTCGCCAGGTCGCGTTTCTTTGGCCGGAACAGGCCGAGATAGGCCAGTAGCGGCACCATGACGGTGTGCGGTGTCTTGGCCACCAGGCTCAGCAGGTCCCGTGTGGATTCGTCCTGCGCCAGCGCCTGCAGGTCGAGGTGGTGATGGCAGATAGAGCAGCGACCGATCTTCACGCGTCCTCCCAGGGGCTGGGCCAAATCACGGTGGCACCTGCGGCTCGCAGTTGTCTGGTGGCTGCGGCTAACTGGTGCTTCTTGTCGAGCCACCGAACATATTGCTTGGCTGGCTCCGGTGCTGGGCCCACTACCAAGGCTATGGCCCGGATGTCTTCGTCGCTCAGACCGTCGTAGGGGCAGTTGAGTAGCTGTTTGCTCATGCGTCCCCCTGCTCTAAGGCTTGCTTCAGGCGCGCCAGGTCCGAGCGACGGATGAGGGCGAACGGCGAGGCCGTGCCCTCTATCACCCGCGACATCACGTCCGCGACCACTTGGCGCAGTTCGGGATCTCGGTTTTCCAGGACAGCGCGCTGATCAAGCATCTTCGGCTGCTCCGTGATCCTGCTTCATGCGCTCGTCGATGAAGGCGTCGAAGTCGTCGCCAGCCAGGTCGCAAAGCTGCTCCCAGCCGCTCGGGCCTTCGCCCTCGTCGGGGCCGAAGTTGTCGGGGTTCCTCAGCCAACGGTATCGTTCAGCGTCTGCGCGTAATTCATCCATCTCCCCGTCGGTCGGTCCCGACCTCAGCGCTCTAATGACTTTGTCGGCTTCGGTGATCAGAGCCCCTTGATCAGAGAAGCTGTCATCGAGTCCATCACGGAGTGTTTTCAGTATCCGGATCGCTCGCCAGCGCACTCCGATTTGCCCATCTGGCCCCCCCTCCGGCAACGCCAGCTTGTTGGGTTTTTCCAGGGCCTGGATCCGGTCAGCGGTGTCCGGTCCAGTGATCAGCGCCACTGCGGCGACCGGCTTGTCCTGGGTGCCGTTGAAGGACAGCACCACGGTCGGTGAGTCTGTCTTCGCCATTTCGTCGAGGATCTCCCGCAGCTTCAGCCCTTCTAGCCGGTGCAGCTCCTCGGTGAGTCGTTTCGTTCCTTGTGTCATTGCTCCCCCTTGATCAACTGTGTCATGCGGCCCAGCGTCCGCTGCATGGCGGCTACGGCCTCGTCGCCGGCACCGATGGTGATCGCGCCCTGGAGCGTCTCTCGAATACTCTGCAGGGTTTCGTCGCGGGCGCGGTTGTCGCCGCGCTCGATCGCCACCACCAGCTTTCCCACCTGGTGGGGAAACGACGGCGCGCGAGCACGGTTCCGGTTGGCTAGTTCGTGTAGTTTCGGCTGCATCAGCTCACCCCTCGGGTTATACCGCCGCCAGGTCCAGCGGGATGGCTTCGTACTGGTCGCTGCGACCGACCCGGCGGTAGAACCGGACGTAAACGCAGGTACCGACCGCCTGGATGCTGTCCTTCAGCGCCTCCATGGCACGCAACCAGGCCGGGTCGTCGATATCGGCCCGCAGCAGGTCCAGGATGGCGCTCGTTTTCAGCTGGCCCTGGGCGTTGGTCCGGAAAGCGCGGTCCACCAGCACCTTCATGTTGCTGTTGCCGCCCTCGCTCCACTCGCGGATGCACTGGTTGATCAGCTCTTTTGCGGCCTCCAGCTCCTCGGTGAATGTGAGGCGCTCCGCGTAGGACCGCACGACCTTCAGGTCGCCGTCGTAGGTGGCGATGCTGACGTTGCCTTTCCGGCCGCCCAGCTTCACGTCGTAGCGCTCCGCGCTGATGCGCACCACGTCGGCGATATCGTCGAGTGCGCGCCGCTTGAACGCCTTGAGCAGCACATGCAGGCGGATTGCCTCGTCCGCCAGATCCCGGGCGGTCTGGTCGCGCAGCTTGTCGTGCTCGCGAACCTGTTCCTCCGGAACCAAGTGGCCGGCGGCGTTTCGCATGTAGCCATCGGGGATGGCTTGATCGAGATCCATGATGGTCTCCCTAATGAGTGAGGCGGGCCGGGCGATCGCCGGCGGCCACGCCGTGGTTGAGTTCGGCCTCGTGGCCTTCCCGATACCCCGCGCTCAGGGACTTTTCATCCCTGGCGTGGTACTTCTTCGCTCGCTGTTCCCGACGCTCCAGGTTCGGGTGGTAGCAATCCATGTAGGCCTGAACAGCCTGCGCCGTGACTTCGTCGGCACCGGCGAACGCGCTGACCTTTTCACTCACGGCGGATATCCAGGCGTTGGCGAAGGCGTCACCGCGCCGGCGTTTCGTCGCGAGCTTGCACCGCTTCAGGCCGGCCACATGGGCCGACCTGGCGCGGGTGAGCTGACGCTCGAGCACGTCATAGGCGTAGGTCGCAAGCTTCGGTGACAGTGACGCACCGATGAATGCGAAATCGGTGGAAAACACGGTCCTTTGGACGATCACCTCGCAATCGAAGGCGTCCGCCACGACTCGGGCCAGCCTGCACTTCCAAATGGGTGGGTACCGTCGAGCACCGCTGTCCAGGGACTCCTTGGTTACGTCCATGCAGTCGATAAAGCCCTGCTCGACGTTCCACTCCTCCATAAGCTTGTGTGCCTGGCGGAGCGCCGTAGCCGATTCGTTGGCGTTCTGGCTTTTGGCCAGCGCCAGGCATTTCTTGATCCTTCGGATCGCGTCTTCGCGGTTCATGAGCCCTCTCCTAAGCGACGATCCACGTGGTCCCACTCGATGAGTTGGCCGTGGAACGGCAGTCCGTACTGGCGTTCAAAGAAATCGAGAAGGGCCGGCAGGCCGGAGAAGCCATCCGCTATCGCCAGCCGTTCAGCGCTACGCCGGTAGATCGCCTGGCCCTCGACTAGGATGGTTCCGTTCTCCTTTATCGTGATGTCGCGCTCCAGTAGGCAGGTAGCAACACCGATCCGCCGGCAAGACCGGGTTCGCATGCCGGTGAACAGATACAGCGAATCACCGGTGCGGATCGGCCACTTTCGCTTTGGACGGATCGTCTGCCGCTTCTCGTCGGCTTCAATTGCCGGGACGAATTCAGGTTTGAAGTTGAGAGCCGGCATCACGTCCTCCCGTTCGCGTGGTGCTTGAGCTGCTCGTAGCAGTGCCCGTTCTCAATGCGACGCAGGTGCTCGACCTTCGCCTCCACTTCGTCGATCGCCGCGTCCAGATCGTCGAAGCGCCGGTGGATCCGGGCGACCGCCGCCTTCTGGCGCGGAAGCAGTGGCCGGTAATCGCCGCCGGTGATCTCCTGGAAGTACTTCTCCGGGTGCTGCAGGAACGCCGGGAGCGTCATGTACTTGCCGATCCCGTGCATGCAGAACACGTCGGCCCAGTACTCCAGCTGCTCGGTTTCAATCGCCATCGGACACCCCCTCGATCAGTTGCAGAGCGACGGGGCCTACAAGGTCACACCAGTCGCCGAACCAGGCGCGGCCGCTTTTCCAATGGATCACCATCGGCTGCCCGGTTTCGTCGCATGTCGCTAGCTCCAGCTCCTCACCGCGAATCCATACATTCGCGAAGGTCCAACGGAGGAAGACGGGCCTGTTCTTGATATTGATTACCTCGCTCATAGGGCCTCCTAGTGCACCGTCTGTTTGCGGGCAGCGGGGACG